>JASBSV010000124.1 GCA_030148745.1 Paracoccaceae bacterium | reverse complement strand
ACACCACGGGCGAGGCAGAGGCCGCCGGCAAAGCGGCCGAGCTTTGCGGCACCGGGCATGCGCAGGTGCTGATGAAAGGTCAGGTCCATTCGGACGTTTTCATGAAGGCCGCGCTGAACCGCGAGGCTGGCCTGAGAACCGAAAACCGTCTGGTTCATATCTTTCACATCTCGCACCCCGATGGCGGGCGCCCGATCCTGATTTCCGATGCCGCAGTGAATGTCGCTCCCAATTTCGAAACCCGCAAATCTGCGGTTCTGGCGGTCACCGGCATGATGCATATGCTGGGCACGCCGCACCCGAAAATCGCCATTCTGTCTGCCACCGAAACACCGATCGCCTCGGTCCCCTCTTCGGTCGAGGCGCGCGAACTGGCCGATTGGGCGCGCGCGCATGTTCAAGGGGCGGATGTCGCCGGGCCGCTGGCCCTTGATCTGATCCTGTCGCCCGGCGCGGTAGCCACCAAGGGGATGGCAGCCGATGGCGTTGCCGGCATGGCCGATGCCATCATCGTGCCTGATATCGTTTCGGGAAACGCCCTGTTCAAATCACTGGTTTATCTTTCGGGCGGCTGCGCGGCCGGTATCGTCATGGGCGCGCGCGTTCCGATCCTTTTGACCTCACGGGCTGATCCGCCCGCTGCCCGGCTGGCCTCGGCGGCACTTGCCGCTATCGTCTGCGGATCCAGTCCGGACTGAATATTAACCCAATCGCGCCGGAGGCTTGTCTTCTGTCCACGATCCTAGAACTTCTGAACCTCAGTGCCGGGCACGCCGCCTGGCTGGTCGTTATCGTGACGGCCGCCGGGATCGTGCGCGGCTTTGCCGGCTTTGCCCTTTCGGCACTGGTGATGGCCACGGCGGTGGTGTTTCTGCCCCCGGTCGAACTTATCCCCGTGGCGTGGTGGCTGGAAATGGCGGCCTCGCTGATGATGGTCAGGGGCGGCTTCAAAGAGGCCGACCGCCGCGTTGTCATCGGCCTTGTCATCGGCTCGACCCTTGGGCTTCCGCTTGGGCTGGCGCTGACCACGACCTTGCCTGCCGAGACCTCGAAACTTATCGCGCTGATCGTGATCATCGTGCTGGCCGCCACACAGCTGGCAAAAATCCGGATGAAGTTTCTGGCCACGCGCCCGGGTCTTTATGGCACCGGCCTTGTGGCCGGGATCGTCACCGGCCTTGCCTCGGTCGGGGGGATGGTCGTTGCGCTTTACGTTCTGGCCCAGGACACACCGGCACGAAAAATGCGCGCCGCTCTGGTGCTGTTTCTCTTTCTGGGCTCGATCGCCTCGATGATTACCTTTCTCATCTTTGGCATCATGGACCAGATGGCGATTCAGCGTGGCCTTATCCTTGCCCTGCCTGCCGCCTTTGGTGTGTTTCTGGGTCAGGCCCTGTTTACCGCCCGGCTTGAGGGGTATTACCGCCCCTTCTGTCTTTCACTTCTTATCCTTCTGGCCAGCTCGGGCCTTGTGAGGCTAACGATGTGAAACATGATCCGATCTGAAACCCTCGTGAAGCTCTTCTTTCAAAATTGCGCAAGACACCCAGCTTTGTCTTGAAAGCCCAAAGGAAAATCCTGTTATGGCCGCGCCGCAACACCCTGTTGATACCTCTCCCAAAGTCTCGGACGAGATCCGCCGCACCACCTGTTACATGTGCGCCTGCCGCTGCGGGATCAATGTGCATATCAAGGGCGGCAAGATCGCCTATATCGAAGGCAATCGCGATCATCCGGTGAACAAAGGGGTGCTCTGCGCCAAGGGCAGCGCGGGCATCATGCAGGTCAACGCGCCCTCGCGCCTGCGCGCGCCGCTGCGTCGCGTCGGCCCGCGCGGATCGGGCGAGTTTGAAGAGATCTCATGGCAAGAGGCGCTGCAGACCGCCACCGACTGGATGGCGCCCATTCGCGCAAAAGCGCCTGAAAAACTGGCATTTTTTACGGGCCGCGATCAGTCGCAATCCTTCACCTCCTTCTGGGCGCAGGCCTTTGGCACGCCGAACTACGCCGCGCACGGCGGGTTCTGTTCGGTCAATATGGCCGCTGCCGGCATTTACACGATGGGCGGCGCCTTTTGGGAGTTTGGCCAACCCGATTGGGAACGCACCAAGCTTTTCATGCTTTTCGGTGTCGCCGAAGACCACGATTCCAACCCGATCAAAATGGGCCTTGGACGTCTCAAAGAACGCGGCGCCAAAGTGATCGGCGTCAACCCGATCCGCACCGGCTATAACGCCATCGCCGATGAATGGGTCGGGATCACGCCCGGAACGGATGGGTTGTTCATCATGGCGCTGATCCACGAGCTTTTGCGCGCGGGCAAGATCGACCTCGACTATCTGACGCGCTTTACCAATGCGCCCGTCCTTCTTGACAGCGATCCCGCCTCAGACAGCTTTGGTCTGTTCCTGCGCGATGCCGATGACAAACCGCTGGTGCTTGAC
>JASBSV010000116.1 GCA_030148745.1 Paracoccaceae bacterium | reverse complement strand
CGAGCGCGCCCGCGGCTTCCAGCCGCTTTCCTGCTGCACCAGCCGGACAAAAAGATCTTCGGGCACCCCGTGGCGCCGCGCCGCCGAGCGCGCCATTTCCAGATAGGGGCCGCGATAATCGCCCTGATAGACCGCCGCCGGGGCAGCAAAGAGGTTTTTGGCGGAAAAGGGCTGAAGCTCGACCGAGGCGGAATATTGGCTGGCCGAGCGCGCGTCGAGCACTTTGGTCTGCGAACGAAACACCGCTGAACGATCCGCCGATCCGCGCCGCGCGCTTTCGGCGCTGACACTGAGTGGCAAAACGGCAAGCAACAAGACCCCGATGACGATCCGCATCACAATCCCCCGATATCGCGATAATCACGCCGATTATAGGCAAAGCGGGGCCGGAATGGCAAATCGGCGGGGCCCTAGCCGGCGGCGGTTCCGGCGAATTTCGGCTGAATCAAAGGCTGGCTCATCAGATCCTCGATCAGCAGGCTGACCAGCGCGGCGCGCCCGCTGACGCCGGCCTTGCGGTAGATGGCGTTCAGATGCGCCTTGATCGTACCCTCGCGCGAGCCGCGAAACCCCGCAATCTCGGAAATCGAATAGCCCTTGAACGTAAAGGTTGCGACATCCTGCTCGGCGACGGTCAGCTTCCATGCAGCATAATACCCTTCCATCAGGTCGTTCAGCGCGCCCGCGGCAACACCGATACCCCGTTCGAACCGGGCCTGTCGGCGCAAAAGATGTGTCAGATAGATCAGCCCGATACCAATACCGATAATCAGGCCCACAGTCGCCAGAATTTCAGGCAGAAGATGCGAATCTGTGAAGCCCGCTATCCCCAGAATGCCCAGATCACGGATCGTATCACGCGCGATGATGACGGTGCTGATTAGCTGAAACAGGATCAGCACCAGCAGAACGATGTTTTGTTTCTTTTTATCCGGTTGTTGATCCATCAATCACTTCCGCCCTCTTCTGGGACCATCTTGTAGCCGCTTAGCATGGATGCCGGCAGGTTAATCCCTGTCCGCCGGGATTCGAATATCACAGCGGCAATGTGGACGACTACCGAAAACCCGGCCCAGATAATCAGGCCCAGATGCAGCTCTTCAACCCACTCAAACCCCCAGAAACGGTCTGTCGTCAGCATCCAGCCGGTTACCGTTACTCCAAAGATAGAGAGCAAAAGATTATAGATCATCAGCGCACCCAGCGGAGAATGGCCGATGTAATGTTTGGTGCGCCCGTTGGCGATATCGGTAAGTTGAGCGAAAGCCGCCGTCAGAGAGACCGGAAAACTGCGGAACCGGGCATAGCGCGGCCCAATAAAGCCCCAGATTACCCGAAAACCGATCAGTCCCATGACGATATAACCCACAAGATCATGCAGGCGCGCGTCTCCTTCAATAATAAATATATCGGCTAGAAACCCAACGGCCAACGCCCAGTGAAACAGGCGCACCAAAGGGTCCCAGACATAAGTCCTCTGCATGTCTCGTTCTCTCTTTTGTAAATTTTGCTCATTCATCTGGCTGCAGATCGGGTTCGCCCGGTGCGACTCACCGGGCGAACACAAATGATCAGTCGTCGGTCTTTCTGTTTGTGATCTGAAGATTTTCATCAAGGTAGAGCTCGAAGCGCTGACCATCCTTCATGGCGTAAACCTCGATCAGGCCATCGTCGCGCTTGATACGGCGAACGGTATAGCCTTCGCCTTCCAGCTGGGATTTGATGCGTTCGGCCACGGCAGGCTCGATCCGTCCAAGGCGCCAGTTGCCATTATCATCGCTGCCGTTGCTTTCGGCCCAGGCCGATGGGACGGCCATTGCAACCGCCAGTGCGGCGGCCGACAGGGTTAAGGTGGTTTTGCGTATCATTGCTGTATTCTCCGATTGTGTCTGAGGTTGTTTGGTGAGTGTGAGTGGTTGCATTGTGCCCTTGGCCACAAAAACCTGCCGCCAGATCACGCATCGGTCCATTGAACGCCGGTCCAATGAACGGCGTTTCACGATCTGCTTCATCTTTGGTTTAGAGAGTTCCGGTTCAGACAGTAGAATTGACTGCCGCGCCGCCGGCCTGGAGTTTAACCTACCCTACAGGTCGGCAGGGCGGTTCACCCACAGGCAAGCGGCAACGATCCCGAAGATCACCAACCCCGCCGTTCCCATTTGCCGGATCACATCACGGATCATATCGAAAACGAAAAACTGGCCGCCGGGCTTTGCGCCACGATAAGGACCACCAGTTTTCCGCGCTGTCTCGTGATGGATCTTAACGTCACTCAGTCTCCGAAACCGGAATATCGGCGGTTTGGGCGATCTTCTTATAGCCGGTCACCATGGCTTTTGGAAGGTTGACGCCGGTGCGCCAGCTTTCGAAAAGCACCGCCGCGATATGCACCACGACCGAGGCTTCGGCCCATGCCACAACGGCGCCATGCAGCTCTTTCATCCAGCCTATGCCCCAGAAGGCATCGGTGGTCAAAAGCCAGCCGGTCAGCGATATCGCAAGGATCGAGATCAGCAGGTTATAGATCATCAGCGCGCCCAGAGGCGTGTGGCCCATATGGATGGTCTTGCCGCCGCGGGTAATCTCGCCGGCCTGTTCCAGCGCGGCGGAAGGATCGGGCGGAAAGCTGCGGAAACGGGCATAGAACGGGCCGACAAAGCCCCAGAGCAGGCGAATGCCGACCAGTGCCAGAATGATATAGCCGACGATGATATGGCTTTGCGAATCCTCGACGATAAAAAGCGCATTGGCGGTAAATCCGATCACCAGAGACCAGTGAAACACCCGCACCAGCGGGTCCCAGACCTTGATGTTTTTCATAAGTGAA
>JASBSV010000115.1 GCA_030148745.1 Paracoccaceae bacterium | reverse complement strand
CGGGAAGGCGAAGATACTCTTCCCGCAGAACTGAATGCCGCGCTGGCCGAAATCGGGGTGCGCTAAGGGCGCATCAGTTGGCCGGAACGTGCTTTAAAATATCCGCCGGAATATCAGCCTTGCTGAATTTCTTTTGCTCGGTCTGATCATGGACAAAGGCAATAATATTGGCCAGTTCCTGACCGGAAAATTCGATCTGTGCACCAAGTTCATCCTGTTGCATGGCGATCATCGCGGGCGCGCCGCGCCACATCTTGGCTGCGAAATCAAAGGCATCCATAGGCTTTTCCATATTCGCCGCCGAAAGATCGGGGGCATCGGTGCCGCCAATACCGTTGATCGAATGGCAAACCACACAGCCCTTTGAGGCAAAAAGCTTGCGACCGGCAGCCGCGTCAAGCGGTGGTATGAACACGCCGCCGGCAACGATTGCACCTTTTGGCAACGAATTTCCCGACGATTGCGCGACCGAGGCGCCAGCCGCCCCCAGAGCGACAAGTGTCAGAACACTAAGTACTTTGCTTTGGTTTTTCATTGTGACCTCGCTGATTTCTGACCACGGGCAGAAGGCCAGTGGCCACGCCAAATCATTGCACCAACGGGCAAAATTGTCATGGGGTTTATTGCCGCGCCCGCCTTAGCGCCCGATCTGCGCCACCAATTGCGCCAAAGCCTCCTTACGCCCGCCGCTCCAGTCGGCGGCGCGGCTTTTGAAAAGCATCGCCTCGCTTTGCAAAACCACCCCGTCCGAAAGTATCTTGAGGTGATTGGCGCGCAGCGTCTCACCGGTCGAGGTAATGTCGGCAATCGCCTCGGCGGTCTCGTTCTTGACCGTGCCTTCGGTCGCGCCCTGACTGTCGACCAGTTGGTAATCGGCTACGCCCTCGCGGCGCAGAAACTCATGCACCAGCCGGTGATATTTGGTGGCAATGCGCATCCGAAACCCATGCCTGCGCCGGAACGCGGCGGCAGCAGCGTCAAGATCTTCCAGCGTGTCAACATCGACCCAAAAGGCCGGCACCGCGATCACCAGCGTCGCACCGCCAAAGCCCAAGGGGGCGATTTCCTGAACGCTGCGGTCCCAGAAGGCCAGCTTTTCGCGCACCATGTCGATGCCCGTGACGCCCAGATGTATCCGTCCTGCCGCCAGTTCGCGGGGAATCTCGCCAGCAGAGAGAAGTTGCAAGCTCAGCCCATCGACACCGCTGACATCGGCGGCATATTCACGCTCTGAACCGCTCCGGTTCAGCACAACGCCGCGCGCCCCGAACCAGTCAAAGGTTTTTTCCATAAGCCGCCCCTTGGACGGCACGCCAAGGCGGAGTGTCATGATGCGCCCTTTCTGAGCGTGACGGCCAGATGGGGCCGGATCACCCCGCCAACCGCCGGGATCGACCGCCCGCGCCCCAGCACCCGGGTCAGCGCGTCATAGCGCCCGCCGGTTGAAACGGGCGGCAGATCGCCGCGCTCGCCCGCGTAAAATCCGAACACGAACCCATCGTAATATTCCAGCGACGTGCGGCCATAGCGGGCCTCGAACTCCAGCGTGTCAACATCGATGCCGCGTGCCGACAATGCGTCCAGACGCGCGGCCAGACGCGCAACGGCACCCTCAATCGCGGGCATATCGACGGCCAGATCATGCAGCTGGCTCAACGCCGCCGGCGAGGCACCCCGCACCTCAAGCAGGCTATCGACAAGCGCAACCTCGCCCCCTGATATCGGCGGCTCAAGCGCGTCGGCCTGCAGAGCGCTCACGCGCTCAAGAACCTCGGCGCCGCTGCGCAGCCCGATCTGCGGCGCGGCCGCGCGTATCAATGCCTCGGGGTCGGTTTGCGCGATCAGCGCCGCGCGCGCCGAAGGCACCTCGCGCCGGCCGGCAAAACGGTCCAGCAGTGCGCGAAACCGGTTTGGCCGCCAGATGTGGCGCATCAGAGCCGCCTTGCGACGCTCGGTTGTGCGCAGCCCGGAAACGGCAGCCATCAACAGCCCCATATCCCCGGTCGCCGCGCGCAGGTTAAGCCCCTCAACGGCCCGGGCCATCAGCGCGAAAACCTCGGCATCCGCCGCCGCCGGGTCCGAGCCGTCGAACAATTCGAAACCGACCTGCATATATTCGGTCGCCCGGTCCGGATCATCATCCTGCTTGCGAAACACCTCGCCCGAATAGGTATAGCGCGCCGGCTCGGCCCCGTTGGACATATGCATCTGCACCACCGGAACGGTAAAATCGGGGCGCAGCATACGCTCGCCGCGCAACGGATCGTTGGTCACAAAGGCCCGTGCGCGGATGTCTTCTCCATAAAGATCCAACAGTGTATCGGCAGGCTGCAGAATATCAGCCTCAACCACCAATGCGCCGGCATCCTCAAAAAGCGACTGCAGGCGCAGGGCTTCGGCCCGGATCTCTGCTTTGGTGACCATCAGCCGGCCTGCCCGTCCAATATTCTGCGCAACGCCGGCACCAGATCGCCGCGCGCCACTTCGATCTGCGCCGGCTGGCTTTTCCATTCCTCAAGGCTTGCGTTTTCGGCAATTCGGGCCCCGAGCACCAGATCCTTGATCTGGACAACACCGCGATCAAATTCGTCGCCGCCCTGGATCACGGCAGCCGGAGAGCTGCGCTTGTCCGCGTATTTGAGCTGATTGCCAAAGTTCTTGGGATTGCCCAGATAAACCTCGGCGCGGATACCGGCGGCGCGCATTTCAGAGACCATGGCCTGATAATCGGCCATACGGTCGCGGTCCATGACCGTCACCACGACCGGACCCACGGCGGCAGCCGTGCTGCGCCCCTTTTCGCGCAGCGCCGCCAAAAGGCGGTCAACCCCGATTGATACGCCCGTGGCCGGCACCTGCTGGCCAGTGAAACGCTTGACCAGATCGTCATAACGCCCGCCGCCCGCGACCGAGCCGAACTGCCGCTTGCGGCCCTTATCGTCGAGGATTTCAAAGGTCAGCTCGGCCTCGAACACCGGGCCGGTGTAATAGCCAAGGCCGCGCACGACCGATGGGTCGATGATAATGCGGTCAGCGCCATAGCCCTGGGCGGACAAAAGGCTGGCGATCTGTTCCAACTCGCTTATCCCCTCTGCCCCGACGGCACTATCACTCACGGCGACGCGCAGATTAGCAAGTGTCTCACCCGCGTCTGCGCCCTTCGCGGTCAGGAAAGATACGACTTGGTCGGCTTGCTCCGGGGCCAGCCCCACACCGTCGATGAAGGCACCCGAGGCATCTTCACGACCCACGGTAAGCAGTGCGCGTACTCCTGCCTCGCCCACCTTGTCGAACTTGTCGATGGTGCGCAGCACGGCGTCGCGGACACTCTGATCAAAAAAATGCCCGATAACGCCTCGTAAGTTGTCATCGTCCGGCAACGCTTGAACCGACGCCACGCTCTCCAACACACCGTTCAGAACCTTGCGGTTGTTGACCCGGATCAGATAGTCGCCGCGCGGAATACCCACCGCTTCAAGCGTGTCGGACAGCATAGCACAGATCTCGGCGTCGGCTGCGACCGATGGCGCACCAACCGTATCTGCATCGCATTGATAGAACTGGCGATAGCGCCCTGGCCCCGGCTTTTCATTGCGCCAGACAGGCCCCATCGCATAGCGCCGGTAAGGCGTTGGCAGATCGTTGCGGTATTGGGCATAGACCCGCGCCAGCGGCGCCGTCAGATCATAACGCAGCGCCACCCAGCCGCTGTCATCCTCCTGCCAGGCAAAGACGCCCTCATTGGGGCGGTCCACATCAGGCAGGAACTTG
>JASBSV010000105.1 GCA_030148745.1 Paracoccaceae bacterium | reverse complement strand
TCCTCAACACGTGGGCGCGGTTGGTGGCCTTGTCGGCATGATCGGCGGGCTGGGTGGTTTTGTGCTGCCTATCATCTTTGGCGCGGCGCTTGATCTGACGGGCATCTACACCTCAAGCTTTGCGGTGCTGTTCGTGCTGGTTTCGGTTTCGGTGCTGTGGATGCATCTGGCGATCCGCCGCATGGAGCGCGCCGTGCACGGCGAGGTTCTGGACGAGCTGCCGGAGCTGCCTGAGATGCTGAACGTGCCTGTTCCCGAAGGCGCGCCAAGCACCCATACACTGGAGGACTGGAACCCCGAGGACCCCGAGTTCTGGGAAGCCAAGGGCCGGCGGATCGCGCGCCGTAATCTGTGGATCTCGATCCCGGCGCTTCTTCTGGCCTTCTCGGTCTGGATGGTGTGGTCGGTTGTGGTGGCGCGCCTGCCTGCGATCGGGTTCAACTTCACGCCGGGCGAATTGTTCTGGCTGGCGGCCCTTCCGGGGCTTTCGGGCGCGACGTTGCGGATTTTCTATAGCTTCATGGTGCCGATCTTTGGCGGCCGGTTGTGGACGACACTGTCGACCGCGTCACTGCTCCTGCCGGCGATGGGGATCGGCTATGCGGTGCAGAACCCGCAGACACCTTATGTAATCTTCCTGACGCTGGCGCTTCTGTGCGGCTTCGGCGGGGGCAACTTTGCCTCGTCAATGGCCAATATCGCCTTTTTCTATCCCAAGGCCGAAAAGGGTAACGCGCTTGCGTTGAACGCCGGGCTTGGCAATCTGGGTGTCTCGGTCATGCAGTTTCTGGTGCCGATTGCCATTACCACCGGGGTGTTCGGGGCGCTGGCCGGCGAGCCGCAGATCATGTCGGACGGCGGGCGGCTGTGGATGCAGAACGCGGGCTTTGTCTGGGTTCCGTTCATTATCGCGGCCACCATTGCGGCCTGGCTGGGGATGAACGATATCGCCGATGCCAAGGCCAGTTTCAAAGAGCAGGCGATCATCTTCAGTCGCAAGCACAACTGGATCATGTGCATCCTCTATACCGGCACCTTCGGCAGCTTCATCGGCTATTCGGCAGGCTTTCCTTTGCTGACCAAGCTGATGTTCCCGAATGTCAACGCGTTGCAGTTCGTCTTTCTGGGGCCTCTGGTTGGCGCGCTCAGCCGGGCTGCAACCGGCTGGGTGTCGGACAAATTCGGCGGCGGGCGCGTTACCTTCTGGACCTTCCTCGCGATGACGGCAGCGGTGTTCGGGGTGATCTTCTTTCTGGGCATCAAGGAACAGCCGGGCGCATTTTGGGGCTTTTTCGCATCCTTCATGGCGCTGTTCTTCCTGACCGGGGTTGGCAATGCCTCGACCTTCCAGATGATCCCGGCGATCATGGGACGCGAGGTGCCCCGCCTGATGCCACAGCTAGCCGGAGAAGAGCTGCGCCGTCAGGTGGACCGTGAAAGCGCCGCGATTATCGCCTTCACCTCGGCCATTGCCGCCTATGGCGCGTTCTTCATCCCCAAGGCCTATGGCAGCTCGATCGCGCTGACGGGCGGGCCGACGGCGGCGCTCTGGGGGTTCCTTGTCTTCTACGTCCTCTGCGCGGCTCTGACATGGGTCTACTACACCCGGCGGGGAGGTCTCTTGTCGCAATCGGTGCAAAGCGCTCCGGCCTCTGCCCTCAAAGCCTGACCTGAAAGGGTAACAAGATGAGCCATCTTCTCGACCGTCTCAACTTCTTCAAATCCTCCCGCATAGACACCTTTGCGGGGGGGCACGGCCAGACCACGATCGAAAGCCGTGAGTGGGAGGAAACCTATCGAAACCGCTGGCGCCACGACAAGATCGTTCGCTCGACCCATGGGGTGAACTGCACCGGGTCCTGCAGCTGGAAGATCTATGTCAAATCGGGGATCGTCACCTGGGAAAGCCAGCAGACCGATTATCCGCGCACCCGCCCGGACATGCCCAATCACGAGCCGCGCGGCTGCGCGCGTGGGGCAAGCTATAGCTGGTATCTTTATTCGGCCAACCGGGTAAAGACACCGCTGATCCGGGGGCGGCTGATGAAGCTCTGGCGCGAGGCGCGCAAAACCATGAGCCCGGTTGCGGCATGGGCATCGATCCAGGCCGATCCGGTAAAGCGCGCCAGCTATACCAAGACCCGCGGCAAGGGTGGGTTTGTGCGTGCCTCGTGGGATGAGGTGACCGAGATGGTGGCGGCGGCAAACGCCTATACCGCAAAAAACTATGGCCCGGACCGGGTGTTCGGGTTTTCCCCGATTCCGGCGATGTCGATGGTGTCTTATGCGGCCGGCTCGCGCTATCTGTCGCTTTTGGGCGGCACCTGCATGTCGTTTTATGACTGGTATTGCGACCTGCCACCGGCCAGCCCGCAAACATGGGGCGAACAGACCGACGTGCCGGAAAGCGCTGATTGGTATAATTCAGGCTATATGATCCTCTGGGGATCGAACGTACCCCAGACCCGCACGCCGGATGCGCATTTTTATACCGAGGCGCGTTATCGCGGTGCCAAATCCGCCGTGGTCAGCCCCGATTATTCCGAGGCGGCAAAATTTGGCGATATCTGGCTGAACCCGCAGGCCGGCACCGATGCCGCGCTGGCGATGGCCTTTGGTCATGTCATCCTGCGCGAATATCACCTTGACCGGCAGGTCCCGTATTTCGAGGATTACACCCGCCAATATTCCGATTTCCCGATGCTGGTAAAGCTGGAGGAAAAGGACGGCAAATATGTGGCTGGCCGTATGCTGCGCGCCGCCGATTTCAGTGATGATCTGGGGCAGGATAACAACCCCGACTGGAAGACCGTCGGCATCGACGGCAAAAGCGGCAAGGTGGTGGTGCCCAATGGCTCGATCGGGTTCCGCTGGGGGCAGGAAGGCACCTGGAACCTTGAAGAAAAGGCCGCGGGCGCGGAAACCCAGCTGATGACCACCCTGATCCTTGAGCAGGACAGGGATGATGTCGTAGGCGTCGATTTTCCCTATTTCGGCGGCGAAGCAAACGAGCATTTCGTCAACGACGAACGCGGCGATGTGCTGACGCGCGCGGTTCCGGTCAAACGTTTGGTGCTTAAGGATGGCGAGACATTGGTGGCGACAGTGTTCGACCTCTTTTGCGCCAATTACGGCCTTGACCGGGGATTGGGCGGCGACAACGTTGCGGTTTCATATGATGCCGATGTGCCCTTTACCCCCGCATGGGCGGAAAAGATCACCGGCGTCGGGCGGGACCGGATTATCGCCGTTGCGCGCGAATTTGCGACCAATGCCGAAAAAACCAACGGCAAGTCAATGGTGATATTGGGGGCAGGGCTTAACCATTGGTATCACATGGATATGGCCTATCGCGGTATCATCAACATGCTGGTGATGTGCGGCTGCGTGGGTCAGTCCGGTGGCGGCTGGTCGCATTATGTGGGGCAGGAAAAGCTGCGCCCGCAAACCGGCTGGACGGCGCTGGCCTTTGCGCTGGACTGGTCGCGCCCGCCGCGTCAGGTAAATTCGACCAGCGTGTGGTACGCCCACACTGACCAGTGGCGTTATGAAACGGTATCGGCGGGCGAGATTGTCTCGCCCACCGCGCCTGCGGGCAACTGGGCCGACCGCAGCCTGATCGACTATAACATTCAGGCTGAAAGAATGGGCTGGCTGCCTTCGGCGCCGCAACTGAAGACCAATCCCCTGGAGGTCGGCTTCGCGGCCAAGGCAGCGGGCATACCGGCGGCCGATTATGTGGCGCAGGGGCTGAAGTCCGGCAGGCTGGAGATGTCATGCGAAGATCCAGATGCGCCCGAAAACTGGCCGCGCAACCTCTTTGTCTGGCGTTCAAACCTGCTGGGCTCCTCCGGCAAGGGGCATGAATATTTTCTGCGCCACCTTCTGGGCACCGATCATGGTGTGCTGGGCAAGGATCTGGGCGAAGAGGGGCGTCAAAAACCGCTTGAGGCCAAATGGCATGACGAGGCACCCGAGGGTAAACTCGACCTGCTGGTCACGCTGGATTTCCGGATGTCGACCACTTGCGTTTATTCCGACATCGTTTTGCCCACGGCCAGCTGGTATGAAAAGGACGACCTTAACACCAGCGACATGCACCCCTTTATTCACCCGCTTCAGGCGGCGGTAGACCCGGCTTACGAGTCCAAGACCGACTGGGAAATCTTCAAACTGATTGCCAAGCGGTTCTCGGATATCGCGCCAGAGGTTCTGGGGGTGGAAAGCGATGTCGTGGCTTTACCGCTTCAACATGACAGCCCCGGCGAGCTGGCCCAATCTGTTGTGGCCGACTGGAAGGCGGGCGAATGTGAGCTGATCCCCGGCAAAACCGCGCCGAATTATATCGCAGTCGAGCGCGACTATCCCAATCTGGGCCGCAAGTTTGCCTCGGTCGGGCCGCTGATGGAGAAGATCGGCAATGGCGGCAAGGGTATCGCCTGGGAGACCAAGGAAGAGGTGCATCATCTGCAAGAGCTGAACGGCCGGGTCGCCGATGAGGGTGTGACCCAGGGTCTGGCGCGGCTGGATACAGCGATCGATGCGGCCGAGATGATCCTGATGCTGGCCCCCGAAACCAATGGCGAGGTTGCGGTCAAGGCATGGGAGGCGCTGGAAAAGATGACCGGGCGCGAACACAAGCATCTGGCGGCCGCCAAGCAGGATGAAAAAATCCGGTTTCGTGACATCGCCGCGCAGCCGCGCAAGATCATCTCATCGCCCACATGGTCGGGGATCGAAAGCGAAGAGGTCAGTTATAATGCCGGCTATACCAATGTGCATGAACTGATCCCATGGCGCACGCTGTCGGGGCGCCAGCAGCTTTATCAGGACCACGAATGGATGCGCGCCTTTGGCGAAAGTTTCGTCTCGTGGCGCCCGCCGGTGGACCTTAAGACCATTGCGCCTGCGGCGGGCAAGGCGGGAAGTTCTAAAACCGTGGTGCTGAACTTTATCACGCCGCACCAGAAATGGGGCATCCACTCGACCTATTCCGACAACCTGCTGATGCTGACGCTGAACCGCGGCGGGCCGGTGGTGTGGATATCGGAAACCGACGCGAAAAAGGCGGGGCTGGTCGATAACGATTGGGTCGAGGTGTTCAACGCCAACGGTGTGCTGACGGCGCGTGCGGTGGTCAGCCAGCGCATCAGGGAAGGCACGATATTCATGTACCACGCGCAGGAAAAGATCGTGAACACCCCCGGCAGCCAGATCACCGGCAAGCGCGGCGGCATCCACAACTCGGTCACGCGCACGGTGCTTAAGCCCACGCATATGATCGGGGGCTACGCGCAGCTGAGTTACGGGTTCAATTACTATGGCACGGTCGGATCGAACCGCGACGAGTTCGTGATCGTGCGAAAAATGGACAAGGTCGACTGGCTCGACACTCCGGCCAAAGTGGAGGCAGCAGAATGAAAGTGCGCGCACAAATCGGCATGGTGCTGAACCTCGACAAATGTATCGGATGCCACACCTGTTCGGTCACCTGCAAGAACGTCTGGACCAGCCGCGATGGCGTCGAATACGCATGGTTCAACAACGTCGAGACCAAGCCCGGCATCGGTTATCCCAAGGATTGGGAAAACCAGCAGCGGTGGAACGGCGGCTGGGAACGCACGAAATCGGGCAAGATCCGCCCCAAGCAGGGGGCCAAATGGCGCATCCTTGCCAATATTTTCGCCAACCCCAACCTGCCCGAGATCGACGATTATTACGAGCCTTTCGATTTCGACTATGACCACCTGAAATCCGCCCCCGAGATGGAGGCGTTTCCCTCCGCCCGGCCACGTTCAAAAATCTCGGGCGAGCGGATGGAAAAGATCGAATGGGGCCCCAACTGGGAAGAGATCCTGGGCGGTGAGTTCACCAAACGCTCGCAGGATTACAATTTCGACGGCATTCAAAAGGAAATGTACGGCGAGTACGAAAAGACCTTTATGATGTATCTGCCGCGCCTGTGCGAGCATTGCCTGAACCCGGCCTGCGTGTCGGCCTGTCCGTCGGGGGCGATCTACAAGCGCGAGGAAGACGGCGTCGTTCTGATTGATCAGGAAAAATGCCGCGGCTGGCGCATGTGCGTATCGGCCTGCCCTTATAAGAAGATCTATTACAACTGGTCCTCGGGCAAATCGGAAAAATGCACGCTGTGTTATCCGCGTCTGGAATCGGGCCTGCCGACGGTCTGTTCGGAAACCTGTGTGGGACGTATCCGTTACCTTGGGGTGATGCTGTATGACGCCGACAAGATCGCCCAGGCCGCATCGGTCGAGCGGGAACAACAGCTGTATGATGCGCAGCTTGACGTGTTTCTTGATCCAAACGATCCCGAAGTGATCGCCGCCGCCCGCGCCGAGGGTGTGCCCGAGGACTGGATCGAGAGCGCCCGAAATTCGCCCGTGTGGAAAATGGCGATGGATTGGAAGATCGCCTTTCCGCTGCACCCTGAATACCGCACCTTGCCGATGGTATGGTATGTCCCGCCGCTCTCGCCGGTCCAGAATGCCGCCGAGGCGGGGGCGATCGCCTCCGAGGACGGAATGCCGGACATCAAATCGCTGCGTATCCCGCTGCAATATCTGGCCAACTTGCTGACGGCGGGCGATGAGGCGCCGGTGGTGTCGGCGCTGGAACGTATGCTGGCGATGCGGGCCTATATGCGGTCGAAAACCGTGGACGGGGTTGTCAACATTGGGGTGGCTAAGCGCGTCGGGCTGACGCCGCATCAGATCGACGAGATGTACCAGATAATGGCAATCGCCAATTACGAGGATCGATTTGTCATCCCCACAACCCACCGCGAGGTGGTCGAGGATGCCTATGATCTGCGCTCGGGCTGCGGGTTCACCGATGGCAACGGCTGCTCGGCCGGCGTCAGTCAGGGCAAGCTTTTTGGCAGTCGAAAATTCGTCACACCAAAGGATGGATGGCAATGATACAGACGTTCAAAGCGCTCTCGGCGCTGCTGAGTTATCCCAGCGCCGAGTTGCAACAGGCGATCCCGGAGATACGCGAGATCCTTGCGCATGAGGCGGTCCTCAAGCCAGCCGGGATAAAGGCCATGCAACCGCTGCTTGACGGCCTGAGCACCGGCGATCTTTTTGATTTGCAAGAGGCATATGTCCTGCTGTTCGACCGCTCGCGTACCCTGTCGCTGAACCTGTTCGAGCATATCCATGGCGAAAGCCGCGATCGTGGTGGTGCGATGCTGGATCTGCTGGAAACCTACCGCGCCGGGGGGTTCGATCTGGTTGGGCCGGAGCTGCCGGATCATCTGCCGGTGCTGCTTGAGTATCTGGCGACACAGCCGATGGAAGCGGCCCGCGAGATCCTGACCGACGCGGGCCCGATTGTGGCGGCTCTGGCCGAGCGTCTGGCGCGGCGCGAAACGCCCTATGCCGCCGCACTGGCCGCAATTGCCGGTCTTGGCGCGGGCGCAGATACATCGGGTGTGGCGGCAAGCTTGCTGGCCCAGCCTGATGATAACCCCGAAGACCTGGCCGCGCTTGATGCGGTCTGGGAAGAGGCGCAGGTCACTTTTACACCCGATCCCAACGCGGGCTGCCCGATTTCACGCGACATTCTGAGTAAGATGGATGTTCCCCTCTCCCCGGCCCGCGCCGGCACCCCCCAATAGAAAAGAGGCCCCAGATGCACGGCTTTATCTTTGGTATCTATCCCTATATCGCGCTCAGCGTGCTGTTGATCGGATCAATCGCGCGTTATGAACGTGACCCGTTTACCTGGAAATCATCCTCTTCGCAGCTATTGCGCCGCAAACAGCTGATTCTGGGGTCGGTTTTGTTTCATGTCGGCGTTCTGATCATCTTTTTCGGTCATCTCTTTGGTCTGCTGACGCCGTTGGCGATCATCGATGCGCTTGGCATCAGTCACGAGGCCAAACAGATCCTTGCCATGGGGGTAGGGGGTATAGCGGGTGTGATGGCGCTCAGCGGTGGTATCATCCTGATCCACCGGCGCCTTGCCGATCCGCGTATCCGCGCGACCTCCAGCATGATGGACATCCTGATCCTGTCGCTGCTTTTGCTACAGCTGTTTCTTGGCCTGCTGACCATTCTGGTCTCGCTCCAGCATCTTGATGGTGTCGAGATGGTCAAATTCATGCGCTGGGCACAGGCGATCTTTACCTTCGATCCGCGCGCGGCAAGCTATACCGAAGGCACATCGGTGCTGTTTGAGCTGCACATCTTCCTTGGGCTGACGATCTTTCTTTTGTTCCCGTTCAGCCGTCTGGTTCACATGCTCTCGGCGCCGGTCCGATATCTGTGGCGGCCCGGCTATCAGATCGTGCGCAGCCGCAAACGCGACTTCAAACATCCGGCGGAGTGAGCGCGATGAAACCTCTGCTTTGCGATATAACCGTGAATGGCGAGGCGATTTCGGCCGAAGCCATCGCCGCCGAGGCGCAAAATCACCCGGCTCCGAAATCCAAACCCGGTCTTGCCTGGACCGCTGCTGCGCGCGCGCTGGCGGTTCGTGCATTGCTGCTGCAAGAGGCGCGGCGGCGCGCGCTGGTGGCTGATCCCCGGGAGGTCGGCGCGGGCCGGACCGAAACCGATGACGAGGCGCTGATCCGTCAGGTTCTGGACGCAGCGCTTGATCCTGTACCCCCGACCGAGGCCGCGGTGCTCGCTGTCTATCGTGCGGTGCCAAGCCGGTGGCGCGCGCCCACGCTATATGAGGCGGCCCATATTCTGTTTCCGGCGAGTCCCGATGACGCCGCTGCCCTGGCTGCGGCCCATGCGCAGGCCCGCGTGCTTTTGAATGAACTCCACCAAAATCCGCGCGCCTTTGACAAGCTGGCGCGCGAAAACAGCGCCTGCTCTTCGCGCAGCGATGGCGGGCGGCTGGGACAACTGATCACAGGAGATACCGTGCCCGAGTTCGAGGCAGCGATGGATGCGCTGGCCGAGGGGCAGCTCTGCGCGGCGCCGGTTCAGACGCGCTATGGGGTGCATATCATCCGACTGGATGCACGCGCGGCGGGTGCGGTTCTGCCGTTCAAGGCCGTCTCGCCACGGATCCGCGAGATGTTGGAAAAACGCGCATGGGCAAAGGCCGCGCGCGATTTTATAGCCGATCTCGTGGCAGGGGCCGATGTGACAGGGATCACAATCCAGGCGGCGTGATACTTGGTAGCCGACCGCGCCTAACCCCGCTGATATGTCACCTGACATAGTTCTCAGTCTTTGGAAGGGTTTAGGCCCGGCTTGGGTGTGATCGGGGCGCAACGTATTGGAGCGGTTTTGCGGGATAATCCGCCTGCCCGGGGCAAACAAAGCGCCAGAGGGTTGTGGCCGGGGCGATGGTAATGTTTCATTCGTGCAATCTTTGGATAGGAAAAAGCATAATGAAAGCCTTTAGCCCTCTGTCGAAATCTGCGGTTTTTCTTTTCGTGGCGGCCTGCGCAACGGTTCCGGCAGAAAAGCCGCCGGCGGATCCGGGTCTTGTCGAGGAGCTGCCAGAAGAGATCCTGGCCATCGTCGGGCCGAACCAGGACCTGAGCGTTGTGCGGATCATGCCCGAGGATGGCTGTTATTGGTATCAGTGGACCGGCCCGGTCGAGACGACATTCCTGCCGCTGCACACCAAGGACGGGCGCCGGATCTGCACCCGCGAGCAGGCACCGCGCATCGTCGCAGAATAAGCCGGAACAAAAAAATGGCGTGCCGGGGCCTTCCGCCCGGGCGCGCCGGAAACAAAGGTGATTTCGATCAGCTGGACGCGGTGATCGAATCCTCGGCCGGATAGAGAACGGCCATCGAGCCCAGCTCGACCTGCTCGTAAAGTCCGATGATATGCGGCATCACCATGCGCACACAGCCCGAGCTGGCGCGGCTGCCGATCGACCATGGCTGGGGTGTGCCATGGATGCGCAGATAGGTGTCGCGGTTGCCGACATAAAGATAAAGCGCCCGCGCGCCCAAGGGGTTCGTCGGACCGCCGTCCATGCCATCGGCAAATTCCGCATAGCGATCCGGCTCGCGCTTGATCATATTGGCGGTCGGTGTCCACGAGGGCCATTTGGCCTTGCGCTTGATGGTATAGGCGCCCGGCTCATAAAGATCACCGCGGCCGATCGCGACGCCAAAGCGCATGGCGGTGCCATCGTCGAGAATATGATAGAGATAGCGGGCCACCGCATCGACATGAATATCGCCCGGCGTCAGCCCCGGATTTGCCTCGACCAGTGTCGGCAGATAGCGCTGTTCGATCCCCCAGACATTGGTGGTCGCCGGATCATATCCGATCGGCGTAACTTCCGCATCCCATGCGTCCCATTGTTCGCGCCGCGATGGTTTCGCGAAGGCGGGCATGGCAATAGGCGCCGAAAACAGCGCGCTGCTCGTCATGATAAAATGGCGTCGGCTCAACATCTGAAATTCTCCTGTCGGGCGTATGTGTTATTCGGCACTGACTATGTCCGTCATCTGCAGGTCAAACAACCCAAGGGCCCGAAAGGTTCCCTCATTTTTCCGTGTACTGCCTTTGCGCGGCGCAAAACCGGGCGCTTTGGCATGAAAACGGGACGATTGCGTGCCGCGCGCCCCTTTTACGCCATCGCCGCCCGCCGGTCACCCCCTTCCACGCGCGCCGCGCTGGCCTTGACCAGCTTTTTTATCCGCGCGGCGAACATCGGCTTCATCATCGGCGCCATCAGCTTGCCGATCACGCCCATCGCGGGCTCAAATTCCATCGAAAAGGTCAGCTGCGATCGCGCCGGTCCAAGCGGCTTTACCGTCAGGGTCGCGACACTGGACTTCAGGGGCATCGAGGATTCGTAGATATCCACGACCATCTGCTTGCCCGCCGTATAGCCGATGATCCTTTCGCGCAGCCAGTTCTTGCCATCCGACAGATCGCATTGCCGCTGCGCGCCAAGCCCGGTGTCATCGCTTTGGTTGATCAGACGCGAGCTGGCGACATAGGGGTTGAAACGGTCGATATGGGCGAAATCATCCCACAGCGCCCAGACATGTTCGGCCGGGGCGTCGATGGTCCTTGATACGGTTACATTTGCCATGCTCTGGCCTCCGTTTTGCGTCGAAATCGCTTTCGCTGTAAGAATAGGAGCTGAATTTCGGATCGGATATGGGCAAAATCGGAAGCAATTGTTCCAGAAATGGAAAGGTCAGGAGGGTCCGGCGGTATGAGCGGCTTTGACTGGGATGACATGCGGGTTTTTCTTGCCCTGCAGCGCGGCGGATCGGTGCGCGCGGCGGCGGCGCGTCTGAATATCGCCCAATCCACCGTCTCGCGCCGTCTCGAAGGGCTAGAGCGGCGTCTGGGCGCGCGATTGTTTCACCGGATGCCGCGCGGGCTGCTTCTGACCCAGACCGGAGAGGAAATTCGCGGCCACGCAGAAGCAGCCGAAACCACCATGCTTGAGATCGAGCGCGAGGTTCTGGGCCGCGATGCCGCGCTGGAGGGGCGCATCGTGATCGCCATGCCCCCGCCGATGGCCAGCCATGTTCTGATGCCCGATCTGGCCGAGTTTGCCGCCCTGCATCCGGGGATCGAGCTTGAGTTTCTTGCCAGCTACGCTTTGTCGGATCTTTCGGCGCGCGAGGCGGACATCGCGGTGCGCTTTACCGCCCGCCCCGAAGAGCATCTGATCGGCCGGCGGCTGCCGGATTTCGGGGCGGCGATCTATGCCACGCCTGAATATCTGGAAAACCATCGGCTGACGGGCCCCGGCGCCAACGGGCGCTGGATCGGCTGGATGGATGCGGCGCGGATGAACCGGTGGATCCGCAAAAGCGCCTTTCCCGATTGCAGGCTGCATTGGATCATGCCCGATATCGGCAGCCAGATCGCGGCCTGCGAGGCGGGGTTGGGGCTGGTACAATTTGCCTGTGTGTTCGGCGATGCAAGACCGGCGCTGGTGCGCGTGCCACCGGGCGATGTGGTGGCGCACCATCCGGTCTGGGTGCTGACCCATGCCGATCTGAAAACGACCGAGCGGGTCAGGGTATGCCTGCGGTTCATCGCCGACCGGCTTCAGGCGCGGCAAGGCGAGCTGGCTGGGCAAATTCCCCTGCAGTAGCGTGGGGCGCCCGAAGGCCGGCCCCGTCCGGTGCGTTGCGCGACGGTTTTGCGCTGCGGACGGGTATTGAACCGTGCGGCGTTACCTTTTGCGACGGCCCTTTGCCAACAGGCTGTCCGCGTTCACGAGCTTTCCGGCCAAAGTAGCAGTAGACCGTTCGCAGATACTGCGAGCTGCCAGGTATTGCGATGGAATAAAGGCAAGTGGCGGAGAGACAGGGATTCGAACCCTGGGTGGGCTTGCACCCACAACGGTTTTCGAGACCGCCCCGTTCGACCACTCCGGCACCTCTCCGCGAAGGATCGGCGTCCGTGTAGTCGGCTATTTGGCGGCTGGCAA
>JASBSV010000090.1 GCA_030148745.1 Paracoccaceae bacterium | reverse complement strand
GGATCGCGGGTAAGGTAGATCGCCTTGCGTCCCGGACGCAGCGCATCACGCCCCTGCGACTGGGTCAGATAGCGCCCGGTGATTTGCGGCAGCCCGGTCTCGGAGGAAACAAACTGAATGACGCCGGCGCCGCTTTCTGTATCCTCCGAACCAAGACCCAGCACCATTTCCTGAACCACAAGGCCAAGCCCGGCATCGGCCGGCGCGCCCTTGGCCTGACGCAGGATCCGCGCCGTGGTGCCGCCCCATGCCCGCGCCATCGACCGCAGAACCTCAAGCAGCTGCTGTTCGGGGTCTTCGGGGAAAGCTTCGTCGGTTTCGGCCTCATAGGCGGCCAGCATCGCTTCGAGCGCGGCCGGGGAGTTGTCGGAAACTTCGAACATATCGGGATCGAGCCGGGCGATCTGAACGGCATAAGCCTCGATAAAGCGCTGATAGATCGTATTGGCCGCCGCAATCCCGTGGGTTTCGGCCAGCCGGGCGTGCATCGAGCGGTTCATGCCGATGTTCAGGATCGTGCCGGGCCCGCCCCAGTCCGGATCCTGACTGGAGGGGCGCACCGACAAAAGCGGGGTTTTGCCGAAGGGCGCGATCAGCGCGGCGGTGTCGGGAATATGTCCGGCGGCCAGATCATGGACCGCGTCAAACGACAGCGCGACAGTGCGCGGCACCGGCAAATCAAGCCGGATCAGCCGCTGCAGGCATTTGGCGCGGTTGCCGTGCCGTTTGATCGAAATCGGCGCGGTGGGCGTGATTTCGGTGAAATAGGACATATCCTTGTGTTTCTGCACCGCAGCGCTCCTCACAGTTGCGCCGCAGCATAGAAGTTTGGCGCCTCGGGGCAAGGGGGGCGGGAAATTACGTGGCGCCGGTGTGACGGTTTGGCCAGAGAGGATTTTTGCCTCCGGCGGGGATATTTAGGCCAAATGGAAGGATCAGCCCTCGATTTTCGTCAGATCGGCCACCGAAAGGCAGATGCCGCGGATCCGGCTGAGCAGGTTAAGGCGGTTGCGGCGCAGGACCGCGTTTTCGGCGTTGATCTGAACCGCTTCGAAAAAGGCGTCGATGGGGCCGCGCAGGCCGGCCATGGCGGTCATGGCGGTCTCAAAATCTTCGGATGTCATCGCCGGGGCGATGATTTTTTCGGCCGCGTCGAGGGCGTTGAACAAGGCGCGCTCTTCCTCGGTTTCGGCGAATTTGATGTCGGCGCCATAGGAATATTCGACGCCGTCCTTTTCTTCGGCCTGGGTGAGGATGTTATTGGCGCGTTTGAAGCCCTGAAGCAGGTTTTCGCCATCGTCTGTCTTAAGCGTTGCGGCAAGGGCGGTGGCGCGTTTGACCAGAAGGGTCAGATCGTCATTGGCCGGCATGGCGATGCAGGCGTCGATGACATCATGGCGGATGCCGGCGTCGCGCATGTAGACCTTGAGGCGGTCGTGGATGAAGGACAGAAGGTCATTCACATCTGCAAAAGCGCCCTCGCGCGGGCCGGCGATCTGGTTGGCTTTGGTCAGCAGTTCGGACAGCGACAGGCGCAGATCATTGCCCAGCACCAGCCGGATCACCCCCAACGCGGCCCGGCGCAGCGCGAAGGGGTCTTTTGAGCCGGTGGGCTTTTCATCGATGGCCCAGAAGCCGGTCAGCGTATCGAGCTTGTCGGCCAGTGCGACGGCAACCGATATTGGCGCGCTTGGCACCGCGTCAGAGGGGCCCAGCGGCGAGTAATGTTCGGCGCAGGCCTGCGGCACGCCATCGTCATGGCCGGCGGCCTGAGCGTAATAGCGGCCCATGATGCCCTGAAGTTCGGGGAACTCATAGACCATTTCGCTGGCCAGATCGGCCTTGGCGATCCGGGCCGCTTCGGCCGCCAGATCGGGTTTGGCCCCGACCAGCGGGGCAATCTCGCGCGCCAGCGCCTCGATCCGGGCGATGCGGTCGGCCTGGGTGCCAAGCTTGTTGTGGAAGGTGACATTGGCCAGCGGTTTGCCCATGCCCTCCAGCCCTGCGGTTTTGACCATGCGCAGATCGTTTTCCCAAAAGAATTTCGCATCCGCCAGCCGGGCCGACAGAACCCGCGCATTACCCGCAAGGATCGTCTGGCCGTGATCGGCGGTTTCGCGGTTGGCGACGGTGATGAACTGCTCGATGCGGGTGGTTTTGGGATTTCGCACGCTGAAAAACTTCTGATGCTCGCGCATCGAGGTTTGCAGAACCTCGGGCGGCAGGTCCAGAAACTCCGCCCCGATCGGGCCCATCAGGGCAACGGGCCATTCGACAAGCCCCGCAACCTCGGCCAGAAGGCCGGCGTCTTCGGCCACCTCAAGGCCCTGAGCAAAGGCCAGTGTCGTCGCCTCGTTCCAGATGGCGGTGGCGCGCTCCTCAGCGTCAAGAATAACATGGGCGCGTTTGAGTTTTGCGGCGTAATCGTCAAAGCCCGTCACCGAAAAACGCGCGGGCGCCATGAAGCGGTGGCCATGGGTGCTGTCGCCGGCGGTGATGCCATCCACCGACAGGGGCAGGGTGCGGGCGCCGTCTTCGCCTGTCAGAATGGCCAGGATCGCGTGGAGCGGGCGCACCCAGCGCAGGCTGCCCGCGCCCCAGCGCATCGATTTGGGCCATGGAAAGTTCCGGATCGCCGCTTCGAGCACTTCGGCCACGATCTCATCTGCGGGGCGGCCCGGGTGGGTGATCGTCGCGATCCAGACCTCGCCCTTTTTATCCTCGCGCCGGCTGAGATCGTCCATGGCAAGGCCGGTCGAGCGCAAGAACCCATCCAGCGCCTTTTGCGGCGCATCGGTGCGCGGGCCTTTGCGTTCTTCCTGCCGGGTCGGGCTTTGATCGCTCAGCCCCTCAACGGCCAGCGTCAGGCGGCGCGGGGTGGAAAACCCGGCCGCATGGGCATAGGTCAGCCCCGCCTCGACGATACCGTCGGTGACCAGTTTTCTCAGGTCATTGGCGGCCTTGCGCTGCATCCGCGCGGGAATTTCCTCGGAGAAAAGTTCGATCAGAAGATCGGGCATTCAGTTCGTTCCTTTGGCGGAGGTGTCGGGCGCAGGGCAGCTGGGATCGGCGGGCGATCCGTCATAAAGCTTGTCGCCGCATTCGTTCAGCTGTTGCCAGGCATAGCCGCGCCCGTCGGGAAAGACGGCGACGACCCGGTCGATGCCATATTCGATATTGCGCTGGCCCAGAAAGGCGCGCGCCTCGCCGGTTTCCAGCGCCTTGCCGATTTTGGCGGCGTCAAAACAGGCAAACCAGCCCGGTGCGACCAGCGGGACGGCCTTGGGAAAGGCGACATAGCTCTGGCTCAGTTCCTCGGCGCTCTGGACGGTTTCGAAACAGGCGCGATAGCGGATCGGCGAGCTGTTTGAATCAATCGCCTGCGGGTTTTTGATCGCAATCGGCTGGGGCGTGCCGCTGTCGATCGCGGTCAGCTCGACCTTGATGTCCGCCGGCGGGATCTGATCGTAAAAGGCATAGACCTGAGCATAATAGATACCGCCGCCGGCCAGAAGCGCCGACAGAAGGATTGAGGTGATCGCGGATTTTCCGGTCATGACTGTATCCTGATGTTACGAAAACGCGGCAGCGCGCGAAGGACTGCGCAGATCATGATGCGGCCCAACCGCCGGCCTCGGTCTGCACGAAGGCTTCGGCGCAGGCGCGTGCCAGCGCCCGGACCCGCCCGATGAACGCCTGACGCTCGGTGACCGAGATCACGCCGCGCGCGTCCAGAAGGTTGAACAGATGGCTGGCCTTGATGCATTGGTCATAGGCCGGCAGGGCCATGACGATGCGGCGCCCGGTCTTGGGGTCATCGGCGGGCTGGGCCAGAATGCGGGCGCATTCAGCCTCGGCATCCTGAAAATGTTGCAAGAGCATATCGGTATCGGCCACATCGAAGTTCCAGCGCGCATATTGCGCCTCGGCCTCGCGAAAGACATCGCCGTAAGTCAGCGGGATTGGCGCATCCGGGTCGTTGAAAGGCATCTGATTGCCGTCATCAATGCCCAGAACATACATCGCCAGCCGTTCCAGACCATAGGTCAGCTCGCCCGAAACCGGCTTGCAATCCTGCCCGCCGACCTGCTGGAAATAGGTGAACTGGCTGACCTCCATGCCATCGCACCAGACCTCCCAGCCAAGGCCCCATGCGCCAAGCGTCGGGCTTTCCCAATCGTCTTCGACAAAGCGGATATCATGCAGGTCCATATCGATCCCGATCGCGGCGAGCGAGCCTAGGTAAAGCTCCTGCAGGTCGGGGGGCGAAGGTTTGATGATCACCTGAAACTGATAGTAGTGCTGCCAGCGGTTGGGGCTGTCGCCATAGCGCCCGTCGGTGGGACGGCGCGAGGGCTGAACATAGGCGGCGGCCCAAGGCGTGCTGCCAAGCGAACGCATGGTCGTGGCCGGATGGAATGTCCCGGCGCCGACCTCCATGTCATAGGGTTGCAGCACCGCACAGCCCTGCGCGGCCCAATAGTTTTGCAGCCTCAGAATGATCTCCTGAAACGAACGGGGCGTGGCCGGTGATTTCGCCATGGTGCATCCTCATGAAAACGCGTTCTCAATAGGCAACAGTTGGGGGGGGGTCAATCAAAGAGGGGGGCATTTACCCCGTGCATCATTGCCGCGCTTTGATAGGGTGGCGGCAAATTTCTGTCCGTCGTCCCGGCGGGGGCATATTTCAAACAGGTGAGGTATTATGACGAAACCGATTTTTCGCGCATTGGCAGTGCTGCTGTTTCTGCTGCAGCCCCAGACGCTCATGGCGCAACAGACAGCATGGATTCAGATCGAAGCGCGCCCCAGCCTGACAGAGGCGCAGGCGCGCGCGCGCTATTACGCCGCGCGGCTGCCCCGCGTGAATGGCTTCGCGCTCGGGACCGGATGGTATGCCATCGCCCTTGGCCCCTATGAGGAAACGCAGGCCAAGGCGATCCGTTCGCGGCTGCGCGCCAGCGGGCAAATCCCGCGCGACAGCTTTGTCGCCGATGGCCGCGGCTTTGGCCTGCGTTTCTGGCCGATCGGTGCAGGCGCTGCCCCCATCCCGGCACCCGCCCCTGCCCCCGCCGAGCAGACACCGCAGACCCCGGACCAGCCTGCCGCGCAAAGCGGCAGTCAGATCGCGCCAGCCGCCGGTGAAACCCCCGCCCAGGCGCGCGCCGCCGAGGCACGCCTGCCGCGTCAGGCGCGCGAGGATCTGCAGCGCGCGCTGGCATGGCAGGGCCACTACGCCGCCGCGATCGACGGCGATTTCGGCCCCGGCACCCGCCGGGCGATGGCCGCCTATCAGCAGGCCGAAGGGTTTGAGCCGACGGGCATTCTGACCACCGCTCAGCGGCGCCAGCTGATGGGCGACTATCAAAAGGCCCTGTCCGAACTGGGGATGAAGCGGGTCGTCGATGAAACCGCCGGAATAGCGATAGAATTGCCCATGGCGATGCTGAAGTTCGACAGCTACGATTACCCCTTTGCCCATTACAACGGGCGCGATGGCAGCAAGGTTCGGGCGATCCTGATAAGCCAGCGCGGCAATGAAAGAACGCTCATTGGGCTTTACGATGTCATGCAAAGCCTTGCGATTGTCCCGCGCGGCAGCAAGGGCGACAAAAAGCGCCGGTCCTTCACCCTGACAGGATCGGATAACTCCATCGCCTCCTACAGCTATGCCGCCCTTGAGGACGGGCAGATCAAGGGCTTTACGCTGGTCTGGCCGGCGGGGGATAAACGGCGGATGCAGCGGCTGATCGACCGGATGCAGGCAAGCTTTACCGCCCTGCCCGAGGGGGTGCTGGACGAAACCATGCGCCGCGCCGGCGCCGATCAGAACATCGACCTTCTGGCGGGACTTGAGCTGCGCAAACCGGCCCGCACCCACAGCGGTTTTTTTGTCGATTCCGCCGGCGCCGTTGTGACCCTCTCTGATGTGGCGGACAGTTGCCGGCAGATCACCATCGGCGACGAGCGCAGCGCCCGGATCGTCGCCACTGACGAAACCCTTGGCCTGAGCGTTCTGCGCCCGGACGATCCGCTGGCACCGCCGGGCTATGCCCGCTTTCGCGAAGGGGCCGCGCGACTAAACTCCGAGATCGCGGTGGCCGGCTATTCCTATGGCGGCAGCCTTGGCGCACCAACGCTCAGCTTTGGCCAGTTGGCCGATATTCGCGGCCTTGCCGGAGAGGCGGAACTGGCGCGCCTGTCGGTCACCACCTTGCCAGGCGATGCGGGGGGGCCGGTTCTGGCCGGCGATGGCACGGTTCTGGGTATTTTGATGCCCAAGCCGGACGACAGCGGGCGCAAATTGCCGGGCGATGTGGCCTTTATGACCAATGCCGATGCGGTAGCGGCAATGCTGGCCGACGCCCGGATCACTGCCGAACGCGCAGGGCCGGCAGCGGCGCTTGCACCCGAGGATCTGACCGTACTGGCGGGGCAGATGACGGTGCTTGTTTCCTGCTGGAACTGACGCCGGAGGTGGCCGCGCGCAGCTAGCCTGCGCGCGGCAGCTCGGGGGTCATGCGGATCAGCGTCGGGCGATCGGCCCGCAGCGCCATCAGAACGCTGGCCTGAAGATGCCCAAGGCTCTGGGGTTGCACCGAATGGGCGCCATAAGCCTCGGCCAGTTTCAGGAAATCGGGATTACGGGCGATCACCGCATTTGGCGCGATCTGATCGTGGATCATACTGTCCTCGATTTCCTTCAGCTTGCCATTGTCCCACAAGAGGATCGGCAAGGGCAGGCCCAGCTCGACCGCGGTTCCAAACTCCTGCAGGGTATATTGAAACCCGTAGTCGCCAGCGATGGCCACGGTGGGCAGATCGGGCCGCGCCACCGCCCCGCCGATTGCCGCCGGCAGCGCATAACCCAGCGTGCCAAAGCCATAAGGGTGGTGCCAGTGGCCGGTGCGATCCATATCCCAGACCTCTTTGGCGACATAGGCAAATTGGGTCATATCGGAAAAGAACATGGTTTCGGCGGGCAAAACATCCTGCAAGGCATCGCAAATCGCCACGATCCCCGGACGTTCGGCATCGGCCTCAGCGCGCCAGATCTGTTTCAGCGATGCAACCTCGGCCGGGTCCCAGTCGCTGCTTCCCGCCGCGTCGGGCAGGGCTGCGGCCAGCGCGCTCAGCACCCCGGCGGCATCTGACAGGATCACCATATCGGCGGCGCCATCGCAAACCTCGGCCGGGTCGATATCGATCCGCACCATCCGGCCCCTGCAGCCCAGCGCGTTGCGCCACAGATCGACCTCGGACAGCTCGCTGCCGACCACCAGAACCACATCGGCGCGTCCGATCACCTCGGCTGATTGCGGGCGCGCCAATGTCGCGCCGAACCCCAAGGGGGAGGCCCCCTCCACCACCCCGCGCCCGGCATAGGTGGTAAAGCTGGCCGCACCGGTTCGGCGCAGCACCTCGCGCGCGGGGCCCGCCGCATGAACCGCGCCGCCGCCAAAGACCAGCAGCGGGCGCGAGGCCGCGCGCAGCATCTGCGCCAGATCGTCAATCTGGCGCGGGTGGGCCGATGCCGCGCCAATGGGCGGCTGCTGGGATATGCCCGGCGCCTCAGGCGCGGGATCGGCCAGCGCCTGCAACACCTCGATGGGCACCTGAATATGCTTGGGCCGCTTCCGGCCGATCCTGAATTCGGTCAGCGCCCGGTCGATCAGCTGATAGGCGCTGGCCGCATCCATCGCCGTTTTCGACCAGTCACAGACCGCTTCCGCCGCCGCCTCCTGATCCTTCATCTCATGCAGCCGCCCGCGCCCCAGCCCCAGATCGGCGCGGTTCAGACAGGAAGAGATCACCAGCATCGGCACACTGTCGGAATAGGCCTGTCCCATCGGCGTCATGATATTGCACAGGCCCGGCCCTGTAATCACATAAGCCACCCCCGGCCGCCCCGTGGCACGGGCATAGCCATCGGCCATGAACCCCGCGCCCTGCTCGTGACGCGCCAGAACATGGGTGATCCCGGCCTCTTCTATGCCGCGGTAAAGCTCCTGATTGTGAACGCCGGGAATGCCGAAAATCACATCCACCCCGCGCTCTTTGAGCATAAAGGAGATTTGCGCACCAAGCGGCCTTTGCATCACGTCCTCCAGAAGCTGACAGTCAGGATCACATAGACGGCCATCAGCTCAAGCCGCCCGATCAGCATAGCAAAGGCCAAAATCCATTTGGCCGCGTCATTCAGGCTGCTGAAATTGCCCGCCGGGCCGATGATCTCGCCCAGACCCGGCCCGACATTGGCCAGCGCCGTCGCCGCCCCCGAGATCGAGGTCACGAAATCAAGCCCGGTGGTCCCCAAAAGCACCGCCACAACGCCCAGCGTGACGATGAAAAAGACAAAGAATGACATCACCGATGACAAGACATCCTCGCCCACCGGGCGGCCCTCGTAGCGTGGTTTGAATATCCCGCTGGGCGAATGGATGCGCCCGATCTGGGCCCTGACCGAAGCCACAAGCAGCTGATAACGGAATATCTTGATTGAACAGCAGGTCGAGCCGGCGCAGCCGCCGATCAGGCCGATAAAGAAAAACAGGGCAATGGGAAACGGGCCCCAAAGCTGGTAATCGACGCTCGCAAATCCGGTGCCGGTGATGATCGAGGTGACGTTGAACACCCCCTCGCGAAAGGCGCTTTCGACATAGTCCTGATTGACCACCACCCGGTAAAGCGCAACGATCACGACCAGAACCATTACCACCGCCAAAAACGCGCGAATTTGCGAATCTCGGTAAATCGGCTCGGCATTGCCGCCGGCAAGCTGCACAAAGCGCACAAACGGCAGGCTGGCCAGAACCATAAAGACCGAGGCAACATATTCCGCCGCCCCCTGATGCGGCCCGAAAGACGCGTCCGAGGTTGAAAACCCACCCGTGGACACCGTCGTCAGCGCGTGATTGATCGCCTCATAGCCGTTCAGCCCCGCCGCCAGATACGACAGATATCCCGCCAGCGTCAGCGCAAAATAGATCACCACGATCTGGCGGGCGATCTCGGCCGCGCGGGGCAGGATCTTGCCCGAGGTCTCAAAAGCCTCGGATCGGAAAATCTGCATTCCGCCGACACGCAGCTCGGGCAGAAACACCATGGCCACGACGATAATTCCGATGCCGCCGAACCATTGCAGCATCGACCGCCACAGGATCAGCCCCTCGGGCAGGCTCTCCAGCCCGCTGAAAACCGTCGATCCGGTGGTGGTCAAGCCTGACATCGCCTCGAAAAACGCATCCACGATCCGCGCCTGCGTCGCACCCAGAACAAAAGGCAGCGCGCCAAAGACCGGCAGCGCCACCCAGACCACGGTGGTCAGAAGAAAGGTCTGCTGTATCGAAAGCCCCTGCCCCGAGCCGTTGTAACAGGCCAGCGCCACCATCGCCCCGATCATCATCGTTATGATCGCGCTTTCCAGAAAGACCGTCCAATGTGCGTTGCCCCACCAAAGGTCCAGCGCCATAGGGATCAGCATCGCCACGCCCAGCACAGCCACCAACAGGCCGATCACATATCCAACAGGACGCACATCCAACATGGGCCCGAGGCTTGGCCCCAAGACCCGATACTGTCAAGCGCCGACAGCTACCGCGCGCCGCCTGCCCAAGGGTCAGCGCCCGGGCCGGGCTTAACCGACGTGGTACAATGTGTTGAAAAGCTTGGGATCGAGGCTCTCCGACGCAAAGGTCGGCCCGACCGTCAGCACAGAAACCGCATCGTGCGAATGCAGACTTTCCTGATGACTGGCTACGACGCGGAAATCGCCGATCCGGCTGTCGCCCTGCAAAGCCTCGCAGAACGAGCGCGCGGCGTCCTCGACAAAGATCGGATTGGCGGCGTTCAGCTCGGCAAAGGCCTGTTCATCCTCGCGTTTGACCATCACCTGGGTTTCAGTTGCCACCGCCGCGCGGCACAGATCGATCAGATCCTCGAACCACAGGCAATCGCCGGTCTCGTTCAGCACGACCGATATACGCGCCACCGAGCGCTGCGAATGCGGCGTTGCCAGCTGTCCGCGGAACTGCCGCGCATGCTCGCTCAGCTCCAGAGAGCAGGGGCAGGTCGAGGAATAGACGTAATCGAGATGGATGATCTTTTTGCGCACGCCTTCGGTTTCAACCAGTTCCAGCGCGATATCGTAATACTGATACCCCTCCAGCCCCGAGCGCAGGCTGGCCAGCTTCACCGGAAAGGAAAACCGCATCTGAATGCGGGCATCGAAACTTTCCAGATCTGTCTTGTAATCTTCCAGCGTCGCCTCGATCACCTCAAAGCTAAAGGTCTCTTCGGCCCGGCGATAAAAGGTGCGCATGATGCGCGACATGTTGATGCCCTTCTTTTCGGCATCCAGACTGACCGAGCCCGTGACCGATGCCTCAAGCGTGACATCGCCGTTGTTGCGCGTGTGAAAACTGATCGGCAGGCGGAAATTCGAAATGCCGACATGCTGAATAAGCTGCCGGGCGCCACGGATCAGCGACGAAGGGCCGTTTTGCAGATCGGGCAAGGTGGCGCGATAGGCGGCATCGGCCTCGAACTCTTCGGGATAGGCACGGGCCAGCGCGGGATAATTCGACACCTCGAACCCCGGCAACAGCCGCGACACGCCGGGATGCAGGCCCGCAACCTCTTCGGGGGTCCTGCCGCTGGCCCAGTCCAGAAGCAGCTTCAGGGCATCTTCCGCCTCACGGCGCGCCGGGTCCGCTTCGGTGAACTTTCCGGCCGGATCAGAGCGCATGTTCATTCGTTCCTCCTTGATACCCTTGGGACCAAATCTTCATCTGGCACATAATACACATTTATTCGCCTTTTACGGCAATTTTATAAAACCTTTTCGCTCATAGGTTTTCCAGAGCCGCAAGGATATCACCAATCAAATCCTCGGTATCCTCTATCCCGACACTGATCCGCACCAAACCGTCACTGATCCCCAGCGAGGCACGTTTTTCCGGTGTCAGGCGCTGATGGGTTGTCGTGGCCGGATGGGTGACAATCGATTTTGCATCGCCCAGATTGTTGGAAATAACTATTATTTCCAAAGCATTGAGAAACTTGAACGCCCCCCCTTGCCCGCCCTTGATGACAAGAGACAAGACCGTTCCGCCCTTGTCCATCTGGGCACGCGCCAGCGCATTTTGCGGATGGTCGGGCAGGAATGGATAGATCGCCTGTTCGACATTGGGATGCCCCGCGACCGCCTCGGCGATGGCCAGCGCCGAGGCCGCCTGCGCGCGGCACCTCAGGTCCATCGTCTCGAGCCCCTTGAGCATGATCCAGGCGGTAAAGGGGCTCATCGCGGCGCCGGTGTGTTTCAGATAGGGCTCCACCGTCTTGCGAATGAACTCGCGCCGGCCAAGGATCACACCGCCCAAGGCCCGGCCCTGACCGTCGATATGTTTGGTCGCCGAATAGATCACCACATCGGCGCCCAGTTCCAGCGAGCGCTGGAAGATCGGGGTGGCAAAGACATTGTCCACCACCACCAGCGCACCAACCGCATGGGCGATCTGCGACACCGCTTTGAGGTCGATCACCTCAAGCGTCGGGTTCGAGATGCTTTCCAGAAACACCGCTTTGGTTTCGGACCGCACCGCCGCCTTCCATGCGTCCAGATCGGTGCCATCGACGAAATCCACCGTCACCCCGAACCGGGTCAGGACATCTTCGAGAATATAAAGACACGAGCCGAAAAGGGCGCGCGCGCTGACCACATGATCGCCCGCCTTCAGCATCGATGTCAGCGCCCCGTTGACCGCCGCCATCCCCGAGGCGGTGGCAAAGGCATCCTCGGCCCCTTCCAGCGCGGCGATACGCTCTTCAAACATCCGAACGGTCGGGTTGCCATAGCGGGCATAGATGAACTCATCCTCCCCTGCCTCAAGAAACCGCGCCTCGGCCGCTTCGGCGGTGTCATAGACGAACCCTTGGGTCATGAATATCGCCTCGGAAACCTCGCCATATTGGCTGCGCCGCGTGCCCGCATGAACCAGTTTGGTTCTCGTGTTCCAGTCTTTCGTCATCTGAATGTCCCTTTGGCAACAAAAAACCCCGACCGTTCAAAGACGCCGGGGTACATTGGCCCTGACCTCTTTAGCGGTTTATTTAACGTGGCCCGCAATCCGGAGAACAAATCGCCACGGTGAATATCGATTACGCCCGTTGCGCAGCCTCGTCAACCGCCCCGCGCCGGGCGCGCGCGCCGCGCCGCCGCCCGAAAGGTTTTTTGCCCGCGCCGCCCGCTTGGCCCTTGCCCTTCCGGCGCAAAGCGGCATCCTGAGCAAAACTCAAAGGACCCCCCATGCCCGATCCGATCGAACTTTTCTTCTGGCCCACGCCCAATGGCTGGAAAGTCAGCATCGCGCTGGAAGAGATGCAGTTGCCCTATAACCTGAACCTGATCAATATCGGCGCGGGCGATCAGTTCAAGCCCGAGTTTCTCAGCATCTCGCCCAACAACCGGATGCCGGCGATCATCGATCCCGACGGGCCGGATGGCGCGCCGATCTCGCTTTTTGAAAGCGGCGCGATCCTGTTGTATCTGGCGCAGAAAACCGGCCAGTTCGGCGGCGCGACCGAGCGTGAACGCTGGACGGTGATGCAATGGCTGATGTGGCAGATGGGCGGGCTGGGCCCGATGGCCGGTCAGGCGCATCACTTTCTGAAATACGCCCCCTCGATGGATCCGCCCAACGATCTGCCCTATGCCAAAGACCGCTATCGCAACGAGGTCGCGCGCCTTTACAAAGTGCTGAACACCCAGCTTGGCCAGAATGAATTCGTCGCCGGCGATTTCTTTTCGATTGCCGATATGGCGATCTGGGGCTGGGCCTCGCTCTGGGAGGGGCAGCAGCAAACGCTGGAGGACAAACCGCATATGGCCCGCTGGCTGGATCAATGCGCCGCGCGCCCCGGGGTCCAGAGGGGCCGCGCCCTTGCGGCCGAGCTGCGCGGCGGGCTCCAGTCAGACAAAAAGGCGCAAGAGGTTCTGTTCAGGCAAAAGGGCTGAACGCGCGCGCGCCTTGGTTATTTATCCTCGTCAGGGGCGTGGGTATCGGCGGCATGGGTCTGAAACAGCCTGCTTTGCGCCATGAAGAACACAAAAACCGCCGCCGTCAGGCCAAAGGTCTTGAAGGTGACCCATGCATCGGTGCTCATCGTGCGCCAGACGAGCTCATTTGCCACCGCAAGCGCCAGAAAAAAGGCACAGGTCCGCCGCGTCAGGATCATCCATCCCTCGTGATTCAGCGGCATCGCCTCTTCCATGACAAGGCGCAGATAGCTTTGCCCGCGCAACAGGCCAAACCCCAAGATCCCGCCGAACAGCAGATAGATCATCGTCGGCTTCATCTTGAAAAACCGCTCGTCATTGAACCACACGGTCAGCCCGCCGAATATCACGACCAGAACCAGCGTCATGATCTGCATTTTCGAGATTTTGCCGGTCAGGTGGTACAGCAGCCATGTGGTAAAGGCCAAGATCGGCACGAAAAGCGCAGTGGCAAGGATAAAGCCGTTATATTGCGTGCCAAGGATGTCGAATGTCTGATCCTTGATGCGTCCGTAGCCGACGAAAAACAGGACCAGAGGCCCCAGTTCCAGTGCAAGCTTCAGGCCCGGGCTGATCTTTTTCTCGCTCATCGTATTCCTCTCATGCGCCCATCTCCACTATCACCGCCCCGGCGGCAATTAAAGCCATCAGGATCAGCCGCCTCGGGCCCACATGCTCTTTCAGCACCAGCCACCCGATCAGCGCGGCAAATACGGTCGAGGTTTCGCGCAAAACCGCCGCCTCGCCGACCTTGTCCAGACGCGTGGCCATCATGATCGAACCGAAACTGAAAAAGGCGACAACCGCCCCCAGAATACCGCGGGCCATCAGCGGCCCCAGCGCCGGGCGATCGGCCATCCGGTACCATCTGGCCGCCGCAATCGGCGGCATGGTCAGCCCGTCGATAAAGAAAAACCACGCCAGGAAGGTGAACGGGTTGGGCGTGGCGCGGATACCATAGGCATCCACCGTCGTATAAAGCGCCACGAAAAGCCCGGTCATGACAGCCAGCGCAAGCGCCGCCTTCAGCAGGCCGCGATCCACGGTTTCATGCGCCAGGTTATAGGCGGCAAGCCCATAGATCCCCGACAAAAGCACCAGAACCCCCAGCCACTGAACCGGGCTGAACACCTCGCCAAACAGCAGATAGGCGCCGATCACCGCAAAAAGCGGCCCGGTGCCCCGTACCACCGGATAGACAACCGTATAGGCGCCCTTGGAATAGGTCCATGCCTGCAACAGCTTGTAAATAATGTGAATTATGAAAACGATACCAAAGATCGGCCAGGTTTCGCGCGCCGGAAAAGGCACCACGAAAAAAGCGATCGGCGCAGCCATGGCGCTATAGCTCAGATCAATCGCCCCGCGCGACAGCCAGGGATCATGCCGCCCTTTCTGAAGCGCGCCGAAAAGCGCATGTAAAAACGCCGCAAGCACCGCCAGCGCAAGCGCCAGCTCGCGCCCTGCCTGCGTGCCTTCCAGCGAAACGAGCCATTGGGTCAATCGGCCAGACCCGTCAGCGCGCGGGCGAAATCCTCAGGATCGAAGGGCGACAGATCGTCGATCTGTTCGCCCACACCGATGGCATGGATCGGCAGGCCGAACTTATCGGCCAGCGCCACCAGAACGCCGCCCTTGGCGGTCCCGTCCAGTTTGGTCATCACCAGACCCGAGACATCGGCGAGTTTCTGAAAGGTCTCGACCTGGCTTAGCGCATTCTGGCCGGTCGTCGCATCCAGCACCAAAAGCGTGTTATGCGGGGCCGAGGGGTCTTTCTTGCGGATCACCCGCACGATCTTGGACAGCTCCTCCATCAGATCGGCGCGGTTTTGCAGCCGCCCGGCGGTGTCGATCATCAAAAGATCGGCGCCATCGGCCTCGGCCCGGCCCATCGCCTCGAACGCAAGGCTGGCAGGGTCCGAACCCTCGGGCGCGGTCAAAACCGGCACCCCGGCACGCTCGCCCCAGACCTGCAACTGCTCAACCGCCGCGGCCCGGAAGGTGTCGCCGGCCGCGATCACCACCGATTTTCCCGCCGCACGAAACTGGCTGGCCAGTTTGCCGATGGTCGTGGTCTTGCCCGAGCCGTTGACGCCCACCACCAGAACCACCTGAGGTTTCTGCGGATAAAGCGGCATCGGCCGGGCGACGGGTTCCATGATGCGGGTCACTTCGGCGGCCAGAAGGCGCTTGATCTCGTCAACGGACAGCTTCTTGCCAAACCGCCCCTGCGCCATGTTCGCGGTGACGCGCAACGCGGTATCCACCCCCATATCGGCGGTGATCAGCAGCTCTTCGAGCTGTTCGAGCATATCGTCGTCCAGCGTCCGGCGAACCACGGTGCGCGGCGCGCCGCGACCGATGATCCGGCCCAGCATGCCGGGTTTTTTCGCCCCACTCTCGGGGCGGGCCGGAATTTCAGGCGGGGCACCGACCGGAATTTCGGACGGCGCCGGCGCCGGGGCCGGATCGGCGGGGGCCGGCATTTCGGCGGGCGGCACCGTGGGGGGCGCTTGTGGCTGAGGAACGATTTCCGGCTCTGGCTCTGGCTCTGGCTCTGGCTCTGGCTCTGGCTCTGGCTCTGGCTCTGGCTCTGGCTCTGGCTCTGGCTCTGGCTCTGGCTCTGGCTCTGGAATGAGATCGGCCAGAAGGGCTTGCTCTTCAACAAGAACCTCCTCTTCGCCGCCCTCTTCAATGATCGCATCCAGCCCCTCTTCGATCTTCGACGAAGATTTAAAGAGCCGGTCCTTGAGTTTTCCGAAAAATGACATCCGCCACGCCTTATCCGCCTCCCCTTCACCTATTGCAGGGCGCGGGCCAATGGAAGGGGGACAGGTGGCCTTTTGGCCCTCAAGGGGCCATTGCGCGGGCGCAAACCGGCGTATCAGGGCCCGCACCCTGCGCCGCAGGGGCGCGATTGGCCGCGCAACAAAGCAT
>JASBSV010000084.1 GCA_030148745.1 Paracoccaceae bacterium | reverse complement strand
GAGCATCTTTTCGGCCGCGCTGCTCAGATCCTGAGCGTTCTGGCGGTAAATGACCGCCTCCTCCGTTTTCAGGCCCGCCGCATTAAGGCGCTGAGCAAGCTGGCCGGTACTGTGCTCGCCGCGCAGATGAAGATAGGGGCCGGCGGGGCGGCTGGCAACAAGATGGGCGATCATGCTCTCGACCGTACCGCCGCAGGGGCGGGCATCATAGCCCAGCTCGCGGGCGACCGCGGCGGTTCTGTCACCCACGGTGAAACAGGGGGGGCGATGATCGGGCCAAGCTTCGGCCGCCGCGCGCACACCGTTTTGCGAGGTAAAAAGAAAGTGCCGCGCCTCCTCCGGGGCGGCTGGCGGGCGCAGCGTTTCAATTTCGATCAGCGGCGATATCACGATCCCGATGTCCGGCCCAAGCCGTTCGCGGCACTGGCGCGCAAAGCGCTCGGACTGCCGGCGCGGCCGTGTCAGAAGGATTTGTATCTGCCGGGTCATGACGGCTTTGGTTGTCTGAACATCATTGGGGTGTTACCTGCCGGGGATGAGCCGCGCAACACGAACACTAACCATATTGGGCCTCGAAAGCAGCTGTGATGACACCGCAGCGGCGGTTGTCCGCCACAGTCCGTCCGCCCGGCCCGCGATCCTTTCCTCCGTGGTGGCCGGCCAGACCGAGCTGCACGCCGCCTTTGGCGGGGTGGTGCCCGAGATTGCCGCGCGGGCGCATGTTGAAAAGCTGGATCTTTGCGTAGAAGCCGCGCTTGAACAGGCCGGTCTGTCGCTTGCCGATATCGATGCGGTCGCGGTGACCGCCGGCCCGGGCCTGATCGGCGGGGTCTTGTCGGGAGTGATGTGCGCCAAGGGCATCGCCGCCGGCGCGGGCATTCCGCTGATCGGGGTGAACCATCTGGCCGGTCATGCGCTGACGCCCCGGCTGACCGATCAGATCGCCTTTCCCTATCTGATGCTTCTGGTCTCGGGCGGGCACTGCCAGTTTCTGATCGTCAGGGGCAATGACAGTTTCCAGCGCCTCGGCGGCACGATCGACGACGCCCCGGGCGAGGCGTTTGACAAAACCGCCAAACTTCTGGGTCTGGGCCAGCCGGGCGGCCCGGCGGTCGAGGCCGAGGCAAAGGGCGGCGATGAGACGCGGTTTGCCTTTCCGCGCCCCCTGCTTGACCGGCCAGGCTGCGACATGTCGTTTTCCGGGCTCAAGACCGCGCTCCTGCGGGCCCGCGATCAGGTGATCGACGAACAGGGCGGCCTGCGCGGTCAGGATCGGGCCGATCTTTGCGCGTCGTTTCAGGCGGCAGTGCGCGATCTTCTGGCCGAGAAATCGCGCCGCGCGCTGGCCGTCTATACCCAAGACAATCCGGCAGAGGCGAATTTTGCCGTCGCGGGCGGGGTTGCCGCCAATCAGGCCATACGCGAAGCGCTGACCACCGCCGCGCAAGAGGCCGATGCGGGGTTTCTAGCCCCGCCTCTGGCGCTTTGCACCGATAATGCCGCGATGATCGCATGGGCGGGGCTTGAAGCCTTTCGCGATGGTAAATCTGCGGATATGACGCTTGGTGCGCGCCCGCGCTGGCCCCTTGATACGGCCCAGCCGGCGCTTTTGGGTTCTGGGAAAAAGGGCGCAAAGGCATGACGATAGCGGTTCTTGGCGCCGGCGCATTCGGCACGGCACTGGCGGTAACTCTGGCGCGCGCGGGCAAATCCGTGACGCTTTGGGGCCGCGACCAGACGGCCATGGCCGAGATGCGCACAAAAGGGCAGAACGCGCGCCATCTGCCGGGGGCCGATTTCCCGCAGTCCCTGCGTCTGACAGGTGATCTTGCCGACACCGCGCAGCAGGATATCGTCCTTTTGGCGATGCCCGCGCAGGCGCTGGCCGGTTTCGTAGCTGACAACGCCGGCCTGCTTGACGGCCGCGCACTTGTCGCCTGTTGCAAGGGCATTGACCTTGCCACGCTGCAGGGGCCCACCGGCGCGATCGCCCGGCATTGCCCGGATGCAACAGCGGCGATCCTGACCGGCCCAAGCTTTGCGGCAGACATCGCCCGGGGGTTGCCGACCGCACTGACGCTTGCCTGTAGCGATGACGCCATGGGCCGGACCCTGCAATCGGCGCTGGGCACACAGAGCCTGCGGCTTTACCGCACCACTGACACCACCGGCGCCGAATTGGGCGGCGCTTTGAAAAACGTGATCGCAATAGCCTGCGGCGCGGCCATCGCTGCGGGACTTGGCGAAAGCGCTCGCGCCGCCCTGATGACCCGCGGATATGCCGAGATGCAGAGGCTTGCGGCGCATCTGGACGCCGATCCCGCCACGCTTGCCGGTCTGTCGGGTTTCGGGGATCTGGTCCTTACCTGCACCTCGACCCAGTCGCGCAATTTCCGCTTTGGCCAGTCACTGGTCACCAGCGACGCGATGAGCGGGCAAACGGTTGAGGGGGCGGCGACGGCTGGCGCGGCGCTCAAACTTGCGCAAAGGGCCGGTATCGACATGCCGATAACCGCCGTGGTAACCGCATTGGTAGCGCATGATCTGACCGTAACCGAGGCGATGGAAACCCTTTTGAACCGCCCCCAGACAACCGAGTAGCCGATGCTGATAGCCCTGATCGCACATGACAAACCCGGCGCGCTGCAAACGCGCATGGACAATCGCGCCGCCCATCTTGCCTATATCGAGCAAAGCGGCGTGGTTCAGCAGGCCGGCCCGTTGCTGGACCAAAGCGGCCAGATGTGCGGATCGCTGATCATTCTGGACGTTGCCGATATGGCCGCCGCCGAAGTTTGGGTTGCGGGGGATCCTTACGGCCATGCGGGGCTGTTTTCTTCGGTCACGCTGACCGAATGGAAACGGGTGATCGGCTGATGGCCTATTGGCTTTTCAAATCCGAACCTTCGACCTGGTCCTGGCAGGATCAGATGGACAAGGGCGATGCGGGCGAGGAATGGGATGGCGTGCGCAATTATCAGGCCCGCAACAACATGCGGCTGATGGAACTGGGCGACCGGGGGTTCTTTTATCACAGCCAAAAGGAAAAGGCGGTGGTCGGGACCGTCGAGGTCTGCAAGACCGCCCATCCCGACAGCACCACCGATGACCCGCGTTGGGAATGCGTGGATATCAAGGCGGTTAAACCTCTGGCCCGGCCTGTCACGCTTGAACAATGCAAGGCAGATCCGCGTCTGGCCGACATGGTTCTGGTCAATAACACGCGCCTGTCGGTTCAGCCGGTCACAGCCGAGGAATGGCAGATAATCCTAGAAATGGGCGGGCTGCAGGACGTTTGAAAACAGCAAGGGGGCCCCGTGCCCGGAACCCCCTTTTCACCCCACAACGCTCCCTCAAACGTCTCGTGTCGTAAATGTCGGTCCCGGCCATCCTGGCCGTTCTGAGCCCAGCTAAGCAACTCAGCCCGTGAAAATCAATTTCGGAATATCTAGAATCTGACTCGAATTCGTCAGGTCGCGCCATTGGCAAATGAAAACGCCCGCTGCATGCGGGCGTTTTTTTGTCTCTGGCGGGTGGCGGATCAGCCGTAAACGGATTCTTTTCCGAAATGCTTGGTCAGCATGTAATAGACCACTGCCCGGTATTTGTTCCGCTCCGAGCGGCCATAGGTTTCGATCACCGAATTGATCGCATCCATCAACTGCGGCCCGTCCGACAGGCCAAGCTTGTTGATGAGGAAGTTGTTTTTGACGGTCTCCAGTTCGGATTCCTGTGTCCCCGCGACGGTGGAGGCATCGGCGTTATAAATGGCCGGGCCACAGCCGATCGTCACTTTGGTCAAAAGGTCCATATCGGGCGTCATGCCGCATTTGTTTCTCAGGTCATCGGCATATTGAGCGATCAGATCGTCCCGTTTACCCATTTTTCTTCTCCCGTGGTTGGTCAGAATATATGTGCATTGCATCTCTCGCGCCCCGCGACGAAAGATTAATCACAAGTTTACGCACCTACAAAGGAGAAACCGCAGGAAATACACTGCTTTGGGCATCGTGTCGCGCCCCGGCGCCCTGAAAACGCATATCGCCCGGCCAATGACCGGGCGATAAGGTGTTGGTTTGGGCAAAGCTCAGTAGCGATAATGCTCGGGCTTGTAAGGGCCTTCGACGGTGACGCCGATATAGTCGGCCTGCTCTTTCTTCAGCTCGGTCAGTTTGACACCAATCCGCCCCAGATGCAGCCGCGCGACCTTTTCGTCGAGCGCCTTGGGCAGGATATAAACGTCGTTCTTATAAGCCTCGCCATTCGTCCAAAGTTCGATCTGTGCCAGAACCTGATTGGTAAAGCTGGCGGACATCACGAAAGACGGGTGGCCGGTTGCGTTGCCAAGGTTCAAAAGACGCCCTTCGGACAGAAGGATGATGCGGTTGCCCGAAGGCATCTCGATCATGTCCACCTGTTCCTTGATGTTGGTCCACTTGTGGTTCTTCAGGCTGGCCACCTGAATTTCATTGTCGAAGTGACCGATGTTTCCAACGATGGCCATATCCTTCATCTCGCGCATATGCTCGATCCGGATGACGTCCTTGTTGCCGGTCGTGGTGATAAAGATGTCGGCCTTG
>JASBSV010000073.1 GCA_030148745.1 Paracoccaceae bacterium | reverse complement strand
GCCGAAGAGATTTTCCCATCCGATCCGATGTACCGCCACGCCCGCACCGGAAGCCCGGCCATTCATGCCGATCTCTTTCGGCTGAACATGCTGGCCAAGACCGATCAGATCTGGGTCGATGCCGATATGTATTGCTACCGGCCCTTCGATTTCAAAGGCAAATCGGTCTTTGGCTGGGAAAAGCCGGGGCTGGTCTGTAATGCCGTTTTAGGATTACCTAAGTCGTCAAAGGCATTGAAAAACATGATGAAGTTTTTCAGTGACGAATATGCGATCGGTCCCTGGCTGAAGCCGTGGCAACAGCGCGAGCTTGAGGCCGAGCGTGACGCGGATACCCCGGTTCACATGACCGAGCAAAGCTGGGGTTTTACCGGGCCTGCCTCGGTCACCTATTTCCTGCAGCAAAGCGGCGAGATCGAAAAGGCGCTTGCCGCGCAGGCGTTTTATCCGATCACCTTCAAGAACCGCAACCACCTGATCCTCAGCCGCTTCGATGTCGAGGCCGAACTGGGCGAGGATACCTATGGCGTGCATTTCTGGGCCCGACGGATGAAGCCGCGCCTTGAGGAAAAGGAAAACAACCGCCCGCGCCGCGGCAGCTTTATGCACGGGCTTTTGAAAAAGCATCAGATCGATACCGATGCCGCGCCGATCCTGCCCAAGAACAAACCTCAGGACGCCAAGCTGAACGATCCCGAGTTCTGTGCCCGCATCGCGCTTGAGGGGATGCGGGGTGAGGTTTCTCTGGACACATTGGCGCGCCGCCATCAGGTCGAAAAGAGCTTTATCAAGGATTGTATCGCGCGCCTGACCAAAGCGGCGCCGGGGGTTTTCGGCGGGCAATAGCGAGGCGGCGCTGATTGAATGATGCCGGCCACTGGGCTAGGAAGCACCGGCAAAAGCCGCCCAGGATGAGCCGACCGTTAAAGCGATGCCCGATATCAGCAAAACCGATGATACATTCATGGCCGCCGCCGGAGCTGCACGCCTGTCGGTTGCCCCGATGATGGACTGGACCGACCGGCATTGCCGTTATCTGCACCGGCTGATGTCGGCGCGTACGTTGCTTTATACCGAGATGGTGACAGCGGCAGCGATTGTGCGGGGCGGGGCGGTGCATCTGCTGGAGTATGATCCCGCCGAGCAGCCTGTTGCCCTGCAACTGGGCGGCTCTGACCCGGCCGAGCTGGCCGCGGCTGCGGCGATTGCCGCCGGGCTGGGCTATGGCGAGGTTAACCTCAACGTCGGCTGCCCCTCGGACCGGGTGCAATCGGGCTGTTTCGGCGCGGTTCTGATGACCCGGCCCGAACTGGTGGCCGAGGCGTTGGCCGAAATGCGCAGCGCTGTCGCGGGCGCCGCCGAGATCACCGTCAAATGCCGGATCGGGGTCGACGATCAGACCCCGGAAGAGATCCTGCCCGAATTTCTGCAGATGGTGCATGGCGCCGGCGTGCGCCGGGTTGCGATCCATGCGCGCAAGGCCTGGCTTGACGGGCTTTCGCCGAAACAGAACCGCGATATTCCGCCGCTGGATTATCCTCTGGTTCTGGCGATGAAAGCGGCCTTTGGGGATATGCATATCTCGATCAACGGCGGCATAGGCTCGCTTGATCAGGCGCAGGAGTTTCTCGATCAGGGGATCGATGGGGTGATGATCGGGCGCGCGGCCTATCACACGCCCGCCGATATCCTGCTAAAGGCCGATCAGCGGATCTTTGGCGCACCGCACCCGCCCAAGACGGCGGTGCAGATCGTGCAGGAGATGCTTCCCTATATCGACCGGCATATCGTCTCGGGCGGGCGTCTGGCGCAGGTCACGCGGCATATGCTGGGGCTTTTTGCGCATCGCCCGGGCGCGCGGCACTGGCGCCGGCATCTGTCGCAGAACGCCCATCGCGAAGGGGCCGGCGCGGCGGTGGTGCAGGAGGCGCTGGAGATGGTGCAAGGCCAGAGCCGGGTCGAGCCTGCCTGATTTGCCATTGCCGGCGCGCCGCGCGATCCCCAATATCGGGGCAAAACGCGGAGGTGCACCATTGCCGGATCTGACCGGCCCATCGCCATCGCCCGCCATCGCGGCGCCGGCATGACCTTGGGGCTCAAAGAAGATTTTCTGCGCCGCGGCTGGCTGGAGTTTCCGGCCGAGCCCGAGGTTGAGGCATGGGTGCATCACGCCCTTCCCGCAGCCCTTGGCGCGGCGCGCGATGCGCAGCACCGGCGCCGCTGGCTGCGCGCGGGCGGCACATGGTTTGCCGGGGTGAATGTTCTGCCCAACGGGCCGCAGGGGCAGATCGGCGGTGGCCCCGCGCTGGGCGGCGCGGCGGTGGGGTTTATCCGGGATGCACTCGGCCTTGCGGTTTTTCCGCTGGATCAGGGGCAGGTGTCGATCACCTATCCCGGTTATCCACGGTGCGAGCCGGATGAAACACCGGCCTCCTTTGGGTACCGCCGCGACCGCGATGCCGCGCATCTGGACGGTCTTTTGCCGGTCGGCCCCAGGCGGCGCCGGATGATCCGCGAGCCACATGGCTTTATCCTTGGCCTGCCGCTGACCATGGCCGAGGCAGACGCCGCGCCACTGGTGGTCTGGGAGGGCAGCCACCGGGTGATCGCCGCCGCCCTCAGCCGCGCCCTTGCCGGGCATCCGCCGGACCAATGGGCCGATACCGATGTGACCGAGGCTTATCACGCCGCCCGGCGCGAGGTTTTTGCAAGCTGCCGGCGCGTTCTTTTGCCCGCCCGGCCGGGGCAGGCGACGGTGTTGCACCGGCTGGTTCTGCACGGCGTCGCCCCATGGCAGGAGGGCGCCCGCGCCGCGCCCGAGGGCCGCGCGATCGCCTATTTTCGCCCGCAGCTTGCCGGCGGCGTGACCGATTGGCTGAACCTTCCCTGAGGGGAGCAGTTGGAGGCGTGGACCGCGCGGCCGCTTGTGCCAGCCGTCCCTAGCGTGCCAGACGCCGCGCCCGCCCGCCACGTCGCTGTTTCAGCGCCGGGGCACGGGCCGGCAGCGCCTCAAGCACCGCGCGGCGTTCGTCATCGCTCATCCCGGCCCAGCGGGCAATCTCGTCGATTGAGCGCAGGCAGCCGGTGCACAGACGTTCCACCGGATGCACCACGCAGATCTTCACGCAGGGCGAGGCGACCTCCTCGCGCTTCCAGATTTCATCGCTCATTTTCCTGCCTCATGTGGCCGATGCGGTCCAGCAGCCCCTGAAGGATATAGGCAGCGGCGACATGATCGATAACCTCGGCGCGACGTTTTCGTGTCATATCCGCCTCAAGCAGCGCCCGTTCGGCGGCCACGGTCGACAGCCGCTCATCCCAGAAGGTGATCGGCAGCTTCAGCAGCGGCAGAAGATTGCGGGCAAAGGCGCGGGTTTTCTGACAGCGCACGCCTTCGGTTCCGTCCATATTGACCGGCAGGCCCAGAACCACGCCGCCGATCTCGCGCGCGGCGGCAATCTCGGCCAGCCGCGCGGCATCCAGGGTGAACTTGCGCCGCCGGATCGTCTCCAGCGCGCTGGCCGTCGACAACAGCCGGTCCGAGACCGCCACACCGATGGTCTTTTCGCCCAGGTCCAGACCGATCAGCGCGCGCGAGGCGGGCAGGGCGGCCAGAAACCCCGCGATATCGTCATGGATCATTCGGCGACCCCGGCCCCCTTGGCTTCGACACGGATCTTGTCCAGCGCCTCGGGCGATTGGGCAAAGACCTGCTGGGCATTGGCCCAGATCGCTGCGGCCTGTTCCTTTTCGCCAAGAACGCCATAGGCCCGGATCAGCCGCGCCCATTCCTCGGCGCTGCCCCCTTCGGTCGCCAGCCGGGTCGAAAGCCTTTCGACCATGCCGCGGATCATCTGGTCCTGACCGGCGGCGGTATTGGCGTCGGGAAGCGTATAGGGAATGCCGGCGCGCTTGGCCGCATCCTCGATCAGCGCGCGCACCGGCACGATCCACGGATCGCCCGGCTTGGCCTCTTCCAGAAGATCGCGCCACAGGCGGAAGGCGCGGTCCGGCCGGCCGGTCTGATAGAACAAAAGACCCGAATAATAGCGCGCCGCGCCATCGGTGCGGTCACGCGTCAGACTTTGCGTCAGGGCGCTCTCGGCCTCGGGCGAGACATAGCCGCCGGCGGCAAGGATCATCAGCTCGGCCTGATCGCGGTAATCGCCGGCCGTGGCATCCTTGCCCTTCAGCGAGATCACCTTTGCCTGCGCCTTGGCGGCGGCAGAGTAATTGCCAAGATTGGCCTCGGCCTGAACCAGCCGGATATGCCCTTCAAGGCTGTTTGGCCGGTCCTTCAGCGCCAGCCTCAGCCGTTCGACAAGTTTGACATAGGCCGGGTCGGCCTGACTGAGCCGCGAGGTCGCATCGCCAACCTGCGCCTCGGCGGCGGCCTGAAGCGGGCGCGCGCGCTTGGCTTCGGCAATTGCGGCCAGACGTGTCTGAATCGGCAGATCGGGATAGCCCGGCGCGCCCAAGCGCAGATAAAGCGCCGCGCTGCCGCCAACGATGGCCAGCATGACAACCCCCGCCGCGACAAACGAGGTTGTGCGGCCGGGTTGCCCCGGGGCGGTATCTTCGGCCTGATGCGCCCGGTCCGCCGCCAGAATCCGGCGCGAAACCTCGACCCGCACACGCTCGGCCTCTTCTTCGGCCAGAACGCCGCGCGCGACCTCACGATCGATATCCTTCAGCTGGTCGCGATAAACATCGATGTCATGATGCTCGGGGGCCGCCACCGGTTCGGGCCGGCGCAACATCCCCGTCACGATCAGACCCCCGACAACCGCGGTCATCAAAATTGCAAGTCCCCAGAAAACCATCATCTGCTATATCCGTTCAAAGCCAGTCATCCCTCTATACCGTTCATCCCCTTCCTGAAAGAGGGGCGCAACGTGCAACATGTCGCATCTTTTCCACATTGTGCCGCACTCTGTCGCGGGATTTAATGCGCTTGGCTTCACAAGTCGTTCATCTGTGTGTCACTCCACCGATCCCGCTCACCACCGCAAACCCCGCTGCAAACCCCCGTCGCCCCTTCCGCAACCAGCCGCCGCCAGCCGCCCAGAAGGACCAGATCATGCGCCGCTATTCCGCCTTTGCCATCGCTCGCGAAGCCGCCCGCCACCATCAGGGCTGGGAACGGGCCTGGCGCTCGCCCGAGCCGAAAAAGAAATACGACATCATCATCGTGGGCGCGGGCGGTCACGGGCTGGCCACCGCCTATTATCTTGGCAAGAACCACGGGCTGACCAACATTGCGGTGCTCGAAAAAGGCTGGCTGGGCGGCGGCAACACCGGGCGCAACACCACCATCATCCGCTCGAACTACCTTCAGGACCCCTCGGCGGCGATCTACGAAAAGGCGCGCAGCCTTTACGAGACGCTCAGCCAGGACCTGAACTATAACATCATGTTCAGCCCGCGCGGCGTGATGATGCTGGCCCAGACCCAGCACGAGATCCGCGGCTATCAGCGCACCGCCTATGCCAATGCCCTGCAAGGGGTCGCAACCGAATTCATCGGCCCCCAAAGGGTCAAAGAGCTTTGCCCGATCATCGAAATCGGCGGCCCGCGCTATCCGGTCCTCGGCGCGCTCTGGCAACCGCGCGGCGGCACCGCGCGCCATGACGCGGTGGCCTGGGGCTATGCAAGGGCCTGCTCGGACATGGGCATCGACATCATCCAGCAATGCGAGGTGACGGCGATCCGCTCGCAGGGCGACAAGGTTCAGGGCGTGACCACTACCAAAGGTTCGATCGATTGTGACAAACTGGGCATCGTTGTGGCCGGCAACTCCGGCGTTCTGGCCGATATGGCCGGCTTCCGCCTGCCGCTCGAAAGCGTCGCCCGTCAGGCGCTGGTCAGCGAGCCGATCAAACCCTGCATGGATGTCGTGGTCATGGCCAATACCGTGCATGGCTATATGAGCCAGTCCGACAAGGGCGAAATGGTGATCGGCGGCGGCACCGACGGGCATAACAACTATACCCAGCGCGGCAGCTTCCACCATATCGAGGAAACCGTCCGCGCCCTGATCGAGACCTTTCCGATGATCAGCCGGCTGAAAATGCTGCGCCAATGGGGCGGCATCGTCGATGTCACTGGCGACCGCTCGCCGATCCTGTCCAAAACCCCGCTCGAGGGCTGTTTCATCAACGGCGGCTGGGGCACCGGCGGCTTCAAGGCGATCCCCGGCTCTGGCTGGGCGATGGCCGAGCTTATGGCCAAAGGCGCCTCGCCGCTGGCCGCCGCCTTCGGGCTCGAACGTTTCCGCGAGGGGCGGTTCATCGACGAAAGCGTGGCAGCGGGGGTGGCCCATTGACCCCGACACAGAAACCCACCATCCGGCCCGCGGGCCGCATCCTTGCCCATGAGGGTTCACAATGCTGATTCTGACCTGCCCCTGCTGCGGCGTGACCGGCGAAGAGACCGAGTTTCACGCCGGCGGCCAGGCCCATCTTCAACGCTCCGGCCCCGGCGCCAGCGACGAGGCGTTCGAGGCCTATCTCTTTGCCCGCGAAAACCCCCGCGGCGTGCATTTCGAACGCTGGCGCCACGCCAATGGCTGCGGCAAGTGGTTCCACGCCGCCCGCTGCACCCTCACACTCGAGGTTTTCGGCACCTATTCGGCGCAAACCACCCAGCCGCCGCAGGAGGTTCTCGACGCCATCGCCAAACGCCGCCCCGGCTGGACGGAGGGAGGCAAATGATGCGCTTTCTTCTTTGCCCAAATACTCAAAATCCCGCAAATGACACTCTCCAAAGGGGGCAGGCATGAGCACCCGGCTAGCCACAGGCGGGCGGTTTCTCGACCGCAACCAGCCGCGCGTCTTTACCTTCAACGGCACCGATCTGTCGGGCTTTGCCGGCGATACGCTGGCCTCGGCGCTTCTGGCCAATGGCCGCAGCATGGTTGGCCGCTCGTTCAAATATCACCGCCCGCGCGGGATTGTCGCCTCGGGCGCCGAAGAGCCTAACGCCCTCGTCAACCTCGGCCAGGGCGCCGCGTTCGAGCCCAATCAGCGCGCCACCACGACCGAAATTTTCGCCGGTCTGAAAGCTGAAAGCCAGAACCACTGGCCCAGCCTTGAATTTGACATCGGCGCGCTCAACAATCTGGTCAGCCGCTTTCTTCCGGCAGGCTTTTATTACAAGACCTTCATCCATCCGCGCGCGGCGTGGAAACATGTCTTTGAGCCGATCATCCGCCACTCGGCCGGGCTAGGCCGCGCGCCAAAGGAGCGCGATGCCGACCGCTACGAGCATTTTTATCATTTCACCGATGTTCTGGTGATCGGCGGCGGTGTGGCCGGGCTTCAGGCGGCGCGCGCTGCCGCGGCGGACGGCGGCAGGGTTCTGCTGATCGAACAGAGCGCCCAATGGGGCGGGCGCGCGCCGGTCGATGGCGGACAGATCGACGGAAAAGATCCCGAAGTCTGGATTAACGACGCTCTTGAAGAGCTTGAAAAAGCGCCAAATGTCACGATCCGCAGGCGCACGATGGGATCGGGCGTTTATGACCATGGCTATGTTCTGGGATATGAGCGTATCGCCGATCACACCCCCGGCGACACCCGCCCGCGTCACCGGCTGTGGCGGATCCGCGCAGCCCGGGTGATCACCGCCACCGGCGCGATCGAGCGGCCCTTGTCCTTTGCCGGAAATGACATCCCCGGCGTGATGCTGGCCTCGGCGATGCGCGACTATGTGGTCAATTACGCCGTCTCGCCCGGGGACCGCACCGTGGTTGTCACCAATAACGACGACGCCTATCGCACTGCGATTGCGCTCAAAAACGCCGGTCTTGACGTTCCCGTCATCCTTGACGCCCGCCCGCAGGCCGAGGGCGATCTGCCCCGCGCGGCGCGCGATCTGGGCATTCGTATCGAAACCGGGCGCGCGATTGCCCGGGTCAAGGGCCGCAAATCGGTGACCGGCGTGGCGATCTGTGCGCAGGCCGGCGAAGGCGCGGTTCTGGAAGAGATCGCCTGCGATGCGGTCGCCATGTCGGGCGGCTGGTCGCCGGTGGTGCATCTGTGGTCGCATTGCGGTGGCAAGCTGATCTGGGACGAAGCGGGCGCGTTTTTCCGCCCCGATCCGGACCGCGCGCCGATCTCGCATGATGGTCAGCCCTTTGTCGCCACCGCTGGCGCGGCAAGCGGGCAGATGACGCTGGCCGAAACGCTCAAGGACGCCGATAGCGCCGGCAAGGTTGCCTCGCGCGCGCTGGGCCTTGCCGCCGGGCGCAAGGGCGCGCCCAAAGCCAGCCAGCCGCAGGAGGGGCCGATCACCCCGGTCTGGATGATGCCGCAGGGCGCGGGGCCCGCGTTGCGCCAGAAAATGTGGCTGGACTATCAAAATGACGTCAAGGTTTCGGACGTGCAACTGGCCGCGCGCGAGGGCTATGAGAGCGTTGAGCATACCAAGCGATACACCACGCTTGGCATGGCTACCGATCAGGGTAAGCTGAGCAATATCAACGGACTGGCGGTTCTGTCCGGGGCGTTGCAAAACGATATTCCCGCCGTCGGCACCACCACATTCCGCCCCCCCTATACCCCGATTTCGATGGGCGCGATCGCCGGTGAGGCGCGCGGCGATATTTTTCAGCCGATCCGCCGCACCCCGATCCACGACTGGCATGACGACAATGGCGCCGAGTGGGAGCCTGTGGGCCAGTGGCGGCGCCCCTATACCTATCGCCGCGCTGGCGAAAGCACCCATGATGCGGTGATGCGAGAGGTTAAGAACACCCGTCAACACCTTGGTTTGCTTGATGCATCTACCCTTGGTAAGATCATCGTCAAGGGCCCCGACGCGGGCCGTTTTCTGGATATGATCTATACCAATATGATGTCCACGTTGAAGCCGGGGCGCTGCCGCTACGGGCTGATGTGTTCGGAAAACGGCTTTCTGATCGACGATGGCGTGGTTGCCCGGATCGATGACGACACCTTCCTGTGCCACACCACCACCGGCGGGGCCGAGCGTATTCACGGCCATATGGAAGAATGGCTTCAGACCGAATGGTGGGACTGGAAGGTATATACCGCCAATATCACCGAACAGCTGGCGCAGATCGCGGTGGTCGGCCCCAATGCCCGCAAGATACTTGAGGCGCTGGGGGGCATGGATGTCTCGGCCGATGCCTTGCCCTTCATGGCCTGGGCTGACGGGCAGATCGGCGGGTTTGACGCGCGCATCTACCGGATCAGCTTTTCGGGTGAGCTGAGCTATGAGGTGGCGGTGCCGGCAAGTCAGGGCCGCGCGCTCTGGGATCGGCTGATCGAGACGGGGCAGGAGTTTGGCGTGATGCCTTACGGTACCGAGGCCCTGCACATCATGCGCGCCGAAAAGGGCTTTATCATGATCGGGGATGAAACCGACGGCACCGTCATTCCGCAGGATCTGGGGCTGAACTGGGCCATTTCAAAGAAAAAGGACGATTATCTGGGCAAGCGGGCGCAGGCGCGGTCACATATGACCGACCCGGACCGCTGGAAACTGGTGGGGCTTGAGACGACCGATGGCTCGGTCCTGCCCGATGGCGCCTATGCGCGCGGATCGGGCACCAATGAGAACGGCCAGAAGACCGTGATCGGGCGCGTCACCTCGACCTATTACTCGCCGACACTGGACAAGGGCATCGCCATGGGTCTGGTTCTGAACGGGCCGGACCGGATGGGCGAGGTGATCAATTTCCCGGCCCTTGACGGAAGCGCGACCCCGGCGCGGATCGTCAGCCCGGTTTTCTATGACCCCGAAGGGGAGAAGCAGAATGTCTGACGCAACAAGCGCCCTGAACGGCGCCGCCTATCACGGCTATGTCGAAGTGCAAGAGGCCGGTCTGCGCGGCATGATCACGCTGCGCGGCGATCTGGCCTCGGTCGATATCAAGAATGTCGCGACCGGGCTGGGCGGCGTGGATTTTCCGGCGCAGGGGCATTGCAACTGGGTCGAGGATCGCGGCATCGCATGGATGTCGCCGGACGAGGTTCTGGTGATGGTGCCGCATTCCGAGGTTCCCGCCGCGCTGGAAACCGCCAGAAACGTGCTGAGCGGCCAGCACCACCTTGCCGTCGATGTGTCGGACGCGCGGGCGGTGTTCGTTCTGCGCGGCGCGGGCCTGCGCGAGGTGCTGGCCAAACTGGCCCCGGTCGATATGTCGCCCGAAGCCTTTCCGGCCGGCCATTTCCGGCGCACGCGGCTGGCGCAGGTGCCCGCCGCCTTCTGGCTGGGCGAGGATGACAGCGCGCAGGTGATCTGTTTCCGTTCGGTGGCGCAATATGTCTTTGACATTCTGTCACATGCCGCGCGACCGGGCGGCGAGGTGGGGCTTTACCGCTAGCGCCGGGCAGGGCGGGGGCGGAGCGGCCTGCGGCCCCCGCCAGCGGCGGTCTCTGGCCAAAGTTGCACGCTTCATGCCCGTGGCCCCTTGACGCAGGGGCGGCTTACGCTCAGGTATTCAGCAAGGTAAACGCACGATGAAAGGGGCATTCCCATGGCTTTCGAACTTCCAGATCTTCCTTATGCACACGACGCCTTGGCCGGTGACGGCATGTCGAAAGAGACGCTGGAGTATCACCACGACCTGCACCACAAGGCCTATGTGGACAATGGTAACAAGCTGATCGCCGGAACCGAGTGGGAGAATAAATCGCTCGAAGAGATCATCAAGGGTACCTATGACGCCGGCGCGGTCGCCCAGAGCGGTATCTTCAACAACATCAGCCAGTTGTGGAATCACAATCAGTTCTGGGAAATGATGAGCCCCGGCGCCTCGTCGATGCCCGGTGAGCTTCAATCGGCGATCACCGACAGCTTTGGCTCGGTCGATGAGTTCAAATCGCAATTCGCCGCCGCCGGTGCCGGGCAGTTCGGCTCGGGCTGGTGCTGGCTGGTCAAGGATACCGATGGCGGGCTGAAGGTGACCAAGACCGAAAACGGGGTGAACCCCTTGTGTTTCGGGCAGACCGCGCTTTTGGGCTGTGATGTGTGGGAGCATTCCTATTACATCGATTACCGCAACAAGCGTCCCGCCTATCTGACCAATTTCCTGGACAATCTGGTCAACTGGGAAAATGTCGCCTCGCGCCTCTGACCGGCTGCGATCAAAATGAGACCGGGGCCTTGCCCCGGTCACCACATATCTCAGCCCCGCGTCTTGCGCCGCGGGGCTTTGCATTGGCGCCTATGTCAGGGCGGCGCTCAGAACCTCGTCAAGCTGATCGCAGTTATCGGCGGTGATCATGAAATCGCGGATCCCCGGCCCGGCAAAGCCCTGATCGATGATATGCTCCATCAGCGCCAGCAGCGGCTGCCAATAGCCGTCGATATCAAGCAGGATGATCGGTTTTTCGTGCAGGCCCAATTGCCGCCATGTCAGCACCTCGAAAAACTCGTCAAGCGATCCTGCGCCGCCCGGCAGGACAAGGATCGCGTCCGAGTTCATGAACATGATCTTTTTGCGCTCGTGCATATTCTCGGTGACGATCAGATGGGTCAGGTCCTTTTTGCCGACCTCGCGGCTCATCAGATGCTGCGGGATCACGCCAAAGGTTTCGCCCCCGCCGGTGTCGGCGGCGCGCGCCACAGTGCCCATCAGCCCGACATCCCCGGCGCCGTAAACCAGCCGCCAGCCGCGTCTGGCGATCATCGCGCCGACCTGCGCGGCGGCGCTTTCAAAGGCCGGGTTGCCGCCAAAACGCGAGCCGCAAAAGACGCAAATCGATTTCTTGGTATGGGGCATTTGACAGGCGCTTCCCTTGAGCAGTTTCTTTGACCCCTGATAGCGGTGTTGCTATCTTGTCTCAACCATGTGCATGTAGCGCTGAAGTTGGGGAAAGCTGAGACAAGAAATGACGGATCAGACGGGATCTGGATCGCGCGGAAGGATCGCGCTGTTGGGGGGTGCGGCGATTGTCGTGGCTGTTGCCGCGGTGTTCGGTCTGCGGATCTGGGAGCGGGCCGAGGCACCGGGGCCGGTGCCCGTGACGCCGCCGGCTCAGCCGGCAACAGCCAAGGTCGAGGCGCCCAAGGCCGATCAGGGCGCGGCGCAGCAGGCCACCGCCCCTGCAGCGGCAAGCGGCGGTCAGGCTCAGACGGCCGGCGTGGCGCAACCCCCGGCGGCACCCAAGCCCGCCGGGCAGACATCGACTGATCAGGTGGCAACCGCTCAAACGACCGGCAGTCAACCGACCACCGATCAGGTCAAGCCCGCGCAGGCCGGTACCGTTACGCCGGCCGATAGTGCAACGGCAGATCAGGGCGGCGCAACTCAGACCGCCACCGCTCAGCCCTCCACCGATCAGACCGCCGCATCCGGGGCAACCAAAAAGGCCGCCGAACAGAATGCCGCCCAGCCAAGTTTCGATCTGGTCCGGGTCGATCCCGAAGGCGGCGCCGTGGTGGCGGGCAAATCGGCGCCCGGCGCCAAGGTGAAGGTTTTGATCGACGGCAAGCCGGTGGCCGAAGCCACCGCCGACCGCTCGGGCAAATTCGTGGCGCTGTTCGACAGCGCGCCCAGCGATGCACCGCAGGTGATGACGCTTTCGGGGCAGGAGGGTGACAAAAAGGCGGTTGTGTCCGAACAGACTGTGATCGTCGCGCCGCGTCAGGCCAAAGCGCCGGCGGCCACCGCCACGGCGCAGGCCGAAACCGCAGCGCAGACCGGTACCGGCCCCGGCGCCAAAACCACCGCACAGGCCGCCGATGCCGCTGCGGCGCCTCAGGCCAAGCCCGCTACCGAAGAGATCGTGATCGCAACGGTCACCGCAAAGGACATAAACGCCGGCGCCGCCCCGGCCAGCGGCACCGCTGCGCAGCAGGAGGCAACTGCCACGGCAAAGGCGCCCGAGGCCACCGCCGCCAAAGAGATTGCAACGCCCCTTAAGACACCGGCGCCCGGCGATCAGGTCCAGACACCCGCGGTTGCCGAGGCTGCGCCCTCAGGCGCCGCTGCTCGATCAGCCCCGGCAGACACGCCCGCGCCCAAGGCGCCCACCGTTCTGCTGGCCGATCAGGAGGGGATCAAGGTTCTGCAATCGCCGGGCCCCGAGGTTTTGGATACGATTGTTCTGGACACGATCACCTATGAGGCCGCGGGCGAGGTGAAGCTGGCCGGGCGGGCCACGTCGGATGCCTTTGTGCGCGTCTATGTCGACAACCGTCTGGTACAAAGCAGCGACACCAACCCCGATGGCCGCTGGGAGGCGCTTTTGCCTGATGTCAAACCGGGCATCTATACGCTGAGGGTCGATCAGATCGACAGCGCGGGCAAGGTCACATCGCGGGTCGAAACCCCCTTCAAGCGCGAAGCCAAAGAGGCTGTGCAAGAGGCCAAGACCGCCGCTGCCAAAGCCGCGACCGCAAGCGCGGCGCAGGGCGATCAAACGCCTCAGGCGCCGGTCGATCTGTCGGTGGTCACGGTTCAGCCCGGCTCGACCCTATGGGCCATCGCGCGCAGCCGCTATGGCCGGGGCATCCTTTACGTGCGGGTGTTCGAGGCCAATCGGGATCAGATCAGGGATCCTGACCTGATTTACCCCGGACAGGTGTTCAAGATCCCCAAGGGGTAAAGAACCAGGGCCGGCGCGTTCAGCTTTTCTTTAATTGGGGGGCGGGGGCATTGCTGCGCGAAGCGCTTCTTCCGTGATGCCAAGTGCAGAGGCAGCGGCCTTGAAATTCGGCGGCATTTGCGCCCCAAGCGCATCCATCAACGCATGTTGGGTCACGCCAAGCGTTTGTGCCACCGCTGCGAAGTCAGGCCCGCCGCCGCGCGGCCCGCCGCCCATTGCAGCATTGACCAGCGATGCATCGACCTTTCCGTGGTAGCAATCGATGGAATAGGGGGCGTCTTTGGTGGTCAGGTGGTAATGATAGATCCCCGCCGGAAATTCGGGTGTACGGCCCAGATGCCCGCTGCATTCGTCCAAATCCGCATTGCCCACGATGGTCCCTGCATCGCCTTGCGGGCCATAAATCGGAAAGCCGTCAAGCAAAACGCCGATCATCGCAGAATGTTCGCCTCCGGTATCAACGGTTTGCGTCACGCAGGGCGGCGAGGCGTGGTAGTGATAGCTGTTGCCTTGTTGCAAAGGGTGTCCGTTGCAACTGTCCAGAAAGGCCGCGCCGTCCTGAATGTGCTGATCATCCATGGCAACGATCGAGCGTTGGGGGTTCTCATAATCGTTAAACAGTGGAGCGCCGCTGATCATCACGCCGATCATTCCCAGCGAGGTCTGGGTGACCGTTTCGCTATAGACGGGCGTCAGCGGAATGGTGACATCGATCGGGCTGGCTTTGACAAAACCATCGGTGGCTTTGATCTCAAAATTCGTAAAGGGCTGCTCTTGCCCGATGGGCACAAGATAGGCCTTGGCAAGGTCGTGGCTGGGAAGGCCGTTGGATTGGTAGCGAAAAGACGTGCCATCTGAGGTCAGGGTGACGGTGACATTGTCCGACCATTTGGCACCCATAACGGCCTTTTGCGTGGATTGAGCCGTGGCGGGGGCAGCGATCAGACTGCCAGCCATGGCAGTGGCTGCAAGAATTGCGACAGATGCCCTGAATGGCATTGATTTGTGGTGATTTTTCATAATCCGGTTCCGGAGGGCTTTTTCCGCTGGGGTCAGGCGCGGCTGTGATTATCTGGTGGGAAATGCACATCCGCGTGACGGGTTTCAATGTCCGGCGGGGGCAAAAGTGGCGCTTGGGCGGCTATCCGCGCGATCAGGCGGGAGCGGTTTTCACCGGCTCCCCGGATTTGATCGCTGTTACAGGCGCTCACTCGGCGGCGCGGGCGCCTGCGCCGGCTTTGCCAAAGCCGGGCGTGGCCGGCGGCTCGCTCTCATCTTCCCACAGGATTTCGGGCGCCTTGATCCGCCGCGCCTCGCGTTTAAGGGCCCAGTCGCGGGCAGCCGCGCTTGACCGGCCCATCGACAGTTTCGCCAAAAGCCGCGCCAGCCACTGCACATAGGTGGTCACCCAGACCCGAAGCGCCAGCATCGAAGGCGTGAAGACCAGCGTCAGAACCGTGGCGATGCCAAGGCCGAA
>JASBSV010000057.1 GCA_030148745.1 Paracoccaceae bacterium | reverse complement strand
CCGTTCACCTCAGAAAATTCCTCAGTCCAGGCTCGCCGCTCGCACAGCCGAAAAGCCCGCTATTCGTATTTCTCCAGAAACGCCTCGGCCCCCAAGCTGCGAAAATCCGCCAGCGCTGCGCGGATGTCTGCATGGGACCAGCTCCACCATGCCAAGGCCATCATTCGATCCGCGATCTTGGCGGGAAAGCGCCGGCGCAGCGGAATTGCGGGGATACCGGCGACAATCATATAAGGGTCTACGTCTTTGGTGACGATTGCACCGCCCGCAATGACGGCGCCATGTCCGATGGTCACCTCAGGCCGTACCTGTGCGCCATGTCCCAACCAGGTATCGTGCCCGATTGACGTGCGCCGCGCTCGCCTCTTCGCAAACCAGGCGTCGTCGTGATCGGCGTCGTCAAAGTAATCGGCGGAACGATAATGAAAATGATGCAGGCTGGCCTTTTCCATGGGGTGATCGGTCGCGCCGATCCGTACAAATGCCGCGATGTTTGAGAATTTTCCCACCCATGCATTGGCGATGTCGGTAAAGCGGTCGCAATAGGAATAATCATCGAAGTGACAACAGCTCAGACGGCTGCCGCGCCCGATTTCGACAAACTTACCAAACGTCGCTTCGGTCAGCTCGCAGTCGGGATGAACAAACGGCTTTGTCTGCGATAAACGGGCCATCAGCGCCGGCCCCCGCCGCCATTGATCAGCTTATTCCGAAGCCAGCCCGAAAACGTATCCATCGCCATGACCATCAGGACGATCAGAACAATGTAATAGGTGACTTCTTCCCAATCCTTCTGCGTGATCATCGCCTGAGTCAGAAGCAACCCGATCCCGCCCCCGGTAATGGCGCCAATGATCGTGGCTGAGCGGGTGTTCGATTCCAAGTAATAGAGCACCTGGCTGAGAAGCACCGGCATGATCTGCGGGATCACCCCGAAACGATAGCTTTGCGCCGCATTCGCGCCGGTCGATCTGACGCCCTCTATCTGCTTGTCATCCACGTTTTCCAGCGCCTCGGAAAACATCTTGCCAAAGGTGCCGGTGTCCGTGAACAAAATGGCGAGCGACCCGGTAAGAGGTCCCGGGCCGAACGCGCGGGACAGAAGGATCGTCCAGATCAACCCGTCAACCCCGCGAAGAAAGTCGAACAGGCGCCGGGCGGTAAATCGCAAGGCGATCAGGGGGCTGAAGTTCTTTGCTGCGATAAAAGCAAACGGAAGCGCAACAATCGCCGCGCCGAAGGTGCCCAAAAACGCCATGAGCACAGTCTCGAACAACGCCCAGGCAACATCGGAATGGCGCCACATGGCATTGTTCCAGAAATCATGCCACGCCCCGATGATATTGGAGCGGGTTGGATCAATGCGCGGCCCAAAAAAGATTTCGAGCGGACCATGCCCGTAATAGGGGCTATTCAGCGTGAAAAAGAAAAGCTCCCAGCCCGGAAAGTAGCGGAAAACCTCTGTCTTGTTGCGGGTTAGCGTAAGCCGGGCGCCTTCAAGCTCAATGCTCAGTCGGCTTTTTGACAGGCTGACCCAATCTGGCAGCTTCGCGCCAAGGCTGGTCTCGACACGCCGGTTGGCATACTGCGCTTCGATCTTGCCGAAATCGGGCAACTCAAGGATGACTTTTTTGCCGGGAAGAAAGATCGCGGTTTGCCCGTGTCCCAGATCAATGCGCGTGGCTGTGCCGTCTGTGGTCACCCAGTCGGGGCTGCGACCAGCCGGATAGGTGCCCTTGCGTTCCCCCTCGATCGCAACCACGACTTTGCCCGAACGGTTGTCGCGCGTAACGTGGGTCTTGTAGCTGAAAGCATCCGAAACGAGGGTGCGCCCATTGTCCCAACGCGCGCGCTCCAGAAGGCCCGGCACACCGAAGGAAAAAAAGACATAGGTGAGATAGATCAGTACCAGCGCGGGTAAGCCGAAGGCAATAAGGCGTTTGCGGGCAAACAGGCGGGCGGTCTGATCATAGAGCGGTGCAGCGGCATCGGTCATGACCGTCCCCCCTGGGTCAGTCTGTTGCGCAGGACACTCGACATCTGATCGAAGAAAACGATGGCCAGAAAGAGCAGGATGAAGATCGCGGCAGCCTCGTCATATTTGCCCTGCCCCCATGAGATGGCGTTCTTGAGCTCGTAGCCAATACCGCCGGCGCCCACAAAGCCCAGAATGGCCGAAGCGCGGATGTTTATCTCAAAACGCAAAAGCGTGTAGCTCAGGAAATTGGGCAGAACCTGCGGCAGAATACCAAGCCACATCGTCTGGACCCAAGAGGCACCGACCGAGCGCACCCCCTCTACCGGCTTGAGCGAGGCGTTTTCGTTAACTTCGGAAAAAAGCTTGCCGAGGGCGCCGATGGTGTGAAAGGCAATGGCGATCATTGCCGGTACCGGCCCGCCCCCCAGCACATAGATCAACACCAACGCCACCACGATTTCCGGCATCGCCCGGGTGAAATCCATAACCCGCCGAAATAGCGGAATAGCGCGCGGCCAAAGCGCAAGGCCCCGCGTGGCGAAAAGCGACATTACCACCGCGCCGGAGGCGCCGATCAATGTCGAAACCGCTGCGATATTGATGGTCTCGACCAATGCGGGAAAGAACCGCAGAAAATGCGCCGGCAGTTGGTTCAGCTTGCCAGACGCCTCGCCGATCACATCGGCGGGGAAGTCGAATATCTGGGTAAATCCGTTGCGGAAACTTCCGGCATTTCGGGCGTCGGCCAGATTGAAACCGGACGCCATGAGCGCCACGAAAACGACCAGCAGAATACCGCCGTAAAGCCGGCGGCGGCGAACCAGTGCAAGGTAATCTTCATGAATTGAAATCGCGGGAGTTTGGGTCATTTCAGATCCTGTTTGGATGGGCCCCGCCGGTTGGCGAGGCCCTGTTTGATCGGATCATTGCGATTTCAGGCGGCGTGCTTCGATGATCGACAGATAGGCGTCATGCGTGATCGGCATGAACCCTTTGGAGTCGCCAGCGGCAACGCCATAGTAGCAATCATAATCGATCGCAGGCAGCGAGGCCATGAGCCCGGTCATCTTCACTTTCACGTCCTCGGGCAGCGCCTTGCGCAGCACGACCGGGCCTTCGGGGATCGGCTTGGACTCCCAGATCTGAACGAGGTCGTTCATGTCGATCAGACCGGCGTCCACGGCCTTGCGCAGGGCGCCCGAATTATAACCGTCTTCCCAATTGCCCAAGCCATCGGCCCAGGTTACCCCAGCGTCGAAATCGCCATTGTAAACGCCGACGATGGTCTGTTCGTGACCGCCTGAGAATTTCACTTCGCCAAAGTATTTATCCATCGGCTGCCCGATGATTTCAGGAATCTCGATCGACGGGATCAGATAGCCCGAGGTCGAGTTCGGATCACCAAATGCAAAGACCTTGCCCTTGGCATCCTGAAGCGAGGTGATACCGCTGTCTTTGCGGGCAAAACCGATGGAGTGATAGCCATAACCGCCATCGACGTTGACCTTCACCAGCACCGGCTCGACGGCCTCGGGATCGGTCAGGTATGTCTTTGCGTAGCCCGACGCGCCCAGCCAGGCCATGTCGATCGAGCCGCCCAGCAGGCCCTGTATCACGCCGTTATAGTCGGCGGGTGCGAAAATTTTGGTCGGCACGCCGAGCAGTTTTTCGGTCTTGGCGCGCAGGCACTCGTTCGAGTTCATGCGGTCCTGGGCATTTTCGCCGCCCAGGATGCCAATGCGAAATTCCTTGATCCCGGCTTGGTGGCTGCCGGCAAAAGCGGTGCCGGCCAGCATCATGGTGGCCACACCGGCCACAAGCAGTTTCTTCATTGTCTCTCTCCGTGGTGAAATGACCCGGGTTGTGTTTTGGGTTTGGGTCGGTTGATGTCAGACGGCCGCTTCGGCCTCATGCAGAAGTTCCTCGCGCGAGGTTTCGAGCGTCTCGATACTGGTAGAGGTCGCAGCTTCGGAAAACTCGGCGCCAGCGCCATAGATGTCCCGCGCTACGCCGGTAGTGAGCTGTTGGGGGCTGCCGTCAAAGACGATGCGCCCGTCGCGCATGCCAATCACGCGATCGCAGTAGCGGCGCGCCGTGTCGAGCGTGTGGAGGTTGGCAATGATCAGGCGGCCGTCTTCGTCCTGAATGCGGCGCAGCGTGTCCATCACCACCTGAGCATTCATCGGGTCAAGCGAAGCTATCGGCTCATCTGCAAGGATGATCTTGGGATCCTGCATGAGCGCGCGCGCAATCGCTACGCGCTGTTGCTGACCGCCCGACAAAGCCTCTGCCCGCTTGGGTGCATGCTCGGCGATGCCCAGGCGCGCCAGAATGTCGATGGCCCGGCGGATGTCCTCATCGGGGTAAAGGTTGAACATCGTTGAAAATGTGGATCGCCTGTTCAATGTGCCGTGTAGCACATTCGAAACCACGTCCATTCGCGAAACCAGATTGAACTGCTGGAAGATCATCGCGCATTGCGACTGCCAATTGCGCTTGGCCGCGCCACGCAAGGAGGTGACGTTCAGACCCTCAAAGGTGATTTCACCGGCACTTGCATCGGTCAGACGGTTCAGCATCCGCAGAAGTGTGGACTTTCCCGCGCCCGAGCGTCCGATGATCCCTATCATCATCGGCTTATCGACAACAAAGCTCGCTTTTTGAACGGCGGTATTCTTGCCAAATCGTTTCGTAACGTTGTCCAAGCGCAGCATATCGGCCCCCTCGTGCTGGCCCCCATATTCGGAAAAATAGATTCACATTTGTGTCTGTTATGTTAAGTTTTCATGACAGCGCGGATGCTATGGCGCCCCCGTTTGGCCAACACAGCATAGATCCGGATCGCACGGATATCGGTTCGACCGGTGATGCCATCACCGCGCTCATCAGGATAGCCAGGCGACGAAATCTCAGCCTCGCGCGCCCCTCAGCGGCGGGGCTTGCCGTCAAGGGCAGGCAACATCCGGCGAATTAGCGCTGCGGGCATCAAGCGCCATTTCGGCGAAGCTCCGAATGAGCCGCAGATCGGCCCGGTCGCGAGGGATGACCAGCGCCGTTTCAAAGCGCTCGGGCAGATCGCTGATCGGGCGCATGACCAGACCTTCATTAGAAACAGTGCTGTCCTCGAGGAAGATGCCAACTCCAACGCCGTGCAGAACGGCCTCTTTCATGAGCGGAAAGCTGGTCGTTGTCATACTGCGGCCCGGCTCCAGCCCCAGCGCCTCAAGCCGGGCGCAGACCACGCGCCGGGTGAGCGAGCCTTGCTCAGGCAACAGCAACCGCCGCTTGAGGATCTGGGCAAGCGACAGAGCCGGCGCCTCTGCCAGAAAATCGCCGCGCCGCATATAGGCCACATAACGCGGCCGCTCCAGCACGTGACACTGCCAATTGTCCGAAGGTTCGGGGGCAGTGACCACGCCGATATCCGCCCGGCGCTCTCTAAGCAGGCGCATGGCCGTACTCCAGTCCTTCAGGGTGAAATCGAACTGAACCTCAGGATAGGCTGCCGAGTAGGCGCCGATCAGGCGCAGAGCGGGCAGAGGCGCGTTGGCAATAATCGTCAGTCGCCCCTGTGCCAGATCGCGATGGCTCTCCATTTTCTCCGCGATCACCTTGTCAAGCGTAAGCAATCGGTCGGCAAGCTCGTGAAGCGCGCGCCCGGCCGACGTCAGCTCAGGCCCGGCCTGACCCCGCCGGATCAGTTTTTCACCGATCTGACGCTCGAGCTTGTGGACATGCTGCGTCACCGCCGACTGAGTTATGCCCATGGCATCCGCGGCGCGCGAAAAACTGCCTTCGCGGACAATCTGGGCGAAGGCCATGAGTGCAAGATGATTGCGGCGCATCGGGCCTCGGGCTGGCAGCGGCGTTGGCAGATGGCATCACTGTAGCCGCCATTAGTGACACTAATATTACGTCATCGGCACGACACGACGAATCGCTATCCACGGGGCACGACACCCTGGGAGGCGCGGCATGGCCGGCATCGAACTGCGACAGATCAGCAAGGAGTTTGGCAACACACAGGTCTTGCGAGAGATCGAGATTGATATCCGCAGGGGGGAGTTTCTTACCCTGGTGGGCCCCTCGGGCTGCGGTAAATCCACGCTCCTGCGTATCCTTGCCGGGCTTGAACAGCCGGACCGAGGCTCGGTGCATATCGACGGGCGGGAGGTAACCGGCGTCGCCCCTGCCGAGCGCAACCTCGCCATGGTGTTTCAATCCTACGCGCTTTATCCACATCTGTCCGTAGCCCAGAACATGATGACACCGCTGGTTCTGCGCGATCTTTCGGCGCGCGAACGCTGGCCCCTGCTCGGCCCGCTGATCTCGCGCGCTAAGCGGCGCGATATCGCCGGTCAGGTGCGCGAGGTGGCGGAAACACTGCAGATAGATCATCTGCTGCCGCGCAAGCCCGGCCAGCTTTCCGGCGGTCAGCGCCAGCGTGTGGCGCTGGGGCGGGCAATGGTGCGCCAGCCGCTCGCCTTCCTGATGGATGAGCCGCTGTCAAATCTCGATGCCGCGCTCAGGGTGCATATGCGCGCCGAGCTAAGCCAGCTTCATCGCCGCCTAGGCACCACCTTTGTTTATGTCACCCATGACCAGACCGAGGCGCTGACAATGTCAGACCGGATGGCGGTGATGATGGAGGGCAAGATTTTGCAGATCGGCCCCCCTGACGACATTTACCGCGACCCTGACACGCTGGAGGTAGCGCGTTTCGTGGGCTCGCCCCGGATCAACCTGCTACCCGGCGAGATCGCCTCGGGCGGCGCTGTAACGGTTCTGGACCATGCGCTCGGCTTCGCACTGCCGGGGCCTGCCGGGCCGGTCCAGATCGGCCTGCGCCCCGAGCATCTGCGACCCGATCCGGGCGGGTCAATCGAGGGGTGCATTGTTCATCTCGAAAATCTCGGCGCCGAAGTTCATCTGCATCTTGCGATCGAGGGGCAGGAAGAGCCGGTGATCGTCCGCCTCGCGCCCGAGCAGGCGCAGGGGCTCATGCTTGGTACCCGGCACGCCTTTTCGGTTGATCCCGGGCGCGTGCTTATCTTTGGGGCCGATGGCATGCGCCTGCGCCGCGGCGCCGCGCAACCGGTTCCGGCGCGGGAGCTGGCCTGATGCCTGGACGCTATGCACATCTGTGGTTCATCGGGCCAGCGCTGTTTTTGATGTTCGCGATCCTGATCCTGCCGATCCTGATCGCTTTCGGTCTGTCATTCACCGATTACGGGCTGGGCAACGGGCAGGCCAATTTCGTCGGGATCGACAATTACACCGCCATCTTGAACAAACGAAGCTTTGCCAAGATGTTCGGCGCGACTTTCCGCTATGTGCTGGTGGTGGCGCCGGTGAGTGTCGGGCTGGGCCTTGGCGCGGCGCTTCTTCTGAATTCGCTGGGCCGGATCGGCGAAATCTACAAGACGATCTATTTCCTTCCCGTGATGGCCGCGCTCATCGCCATGGCAATCGTCTGGGAGCTGGCACTGCATCCCGAGATCGGAGTGGTCAACCGGTTTCTCTCAACCGGCTGCGGCAGCCCGCTTGAGCTTTGGCCTTGGTATGCGAAAGGCTGCGCCGACGGATTTCCGTTCTGGCTGACTGACAAGCGTTACGCGATCTGGACGGTGGCTTTCATCGGCATCTGGCAGGCTTTTGGCTTTAACATGGTGCTCTATCTGGCCGGCCTCACCTCGGTCCCGCGCGAGCTTTATCACGCGGCCGAAATGGATGGGGCAACAAGCGGTTGGGAGCGGTTCCGGCTGGTGACATGGCCGGCGCTGGGGCCCACCACGGTATTTGTGGTGACGATCACGCTGATCCGCTCGTTTCAGGTCTTTGACACGATCGAGGCCTTCTATCCGACCGGTGGCGGCCCGTCGAAATCCGTTTATGTGATGATGTTCGCAATCTACGAAAAGGGTATCCAGCAGAACCTGCTGGGCCTCGGCGCGGCTCTGACCATGGTCTTTCTGGGCTTTGTGATGCTGCTGACAATCGCACAACGCTGGCTGGTCGAACGCAGGGTGCATTACTCATGACCGACACTACCGCCTCATCCTCCTCGCCCGTCTTTCGATTTTCGGCCGCCGAAACGACAAAGCATGTGGTGCTGATCGCAGGCGCGGTGATCGTGCTTTTGCCATTCTATGTGATGATTAGCTTCGCGATGAAGAGCCCGGCCGAGATCATGCAGCAGACCGGCGGCTTTTTTGGCTCGCAAGCGCCCTTCGTCGATCATTACTGCAGCAAGCTGGGCAACCCCGAGAGTGCCTGCATGGTAAACCCGATCGCCTATAATTTCACCCAGGCCTTCACCAAGGCCCCGCTGTTGCGCTACCTGCTCAACGGGGTCATCGTCACCGGTTCGATCTTTGTCATTCAGGTGGCGGTCGCGGTGCCTGCGGCCTATGCACTGGCCAAGTTGCGCTTCTGGGGCCGCGAGGCTGTGTTTGGCCTTGTCCTCTTTGGCCTGCTGATCCCGGTCCATGCGATTGCGCTTCCGATCTATGTGATGCTGGCCAAGCTGGGGCTGACCAATTCCTATGCGGCGCTGATCATCCCCTGGACGATCTCGGTCTTTGGCATCTTCCTTATGCGCCAGTTCTTTATGACAGTGCCCGACGATCTGATCGATGCGGCGCGGATGGACGGGATGAGCGAGTTTTCGATCATCTGGAAAGTGATGCTTCCCACCGCGATCCCGGCACTTCTGGCCTTCGCGATCTTTTCGGTGGTGGCCCATTGGAACGACTACTTCTGGCCGCGCATCGTCATTACCGGAACCCGCGATCTGTTCACTCCGCCGCTGGGTCTGCGCGAGTTCAAGGGCGACATCGACGGAAACAATTACGGTCCGATGATGGCCTCGGCGCTGGTGATCGTGACGCCACTGATCGTGGCCTTCCTGATTGCGCAGCGACGCTTCATCGAGGGGATCACGCTGTCTGGCATGAAATGAAACGAGACGCGCCAGCATGGGCGCGCCTCGGTCACCGACATCCCGCCACGGGATCAACCGGACCCGCCGTTTGCCGACATCGGGTCCCTCAGCAACCTGAAGGAAGAAATATGAAAACCGCACTGACCGCAACCGCCTTCGCGCTTGTCGCCGGAGCCGCCATGGCCGGCGAGAAGGTGACCGTCGAGTTCGGCTATCCCTATAGCCACCTTTTTGATGTGACCTATGAAAAGATGATGCCCGCCTTCAACGCGCTTTACCCCGACATCGAGATCAAGATGCGCGCCACCTATGAAAGCTATGAGGACGGCACCAACACCATTCTGCGCGAGGCCACCGCAGGCACCCTGCCGGACGTGACAATGCAGGGTTTGAACCGTCAGGCGATCCTGGTTGAAAAAGGCATTGCCAAGCCGCTGGACAGCTTCATCGCGGCCGAGCCCAACTTCGAAAAGGACGGTTATCATCAGGCCATGCTTGACCTTGGCACTTTTGACAAGACCGTCTACGGCCTGCCGTTCTCGGTCTCCCTGCCGGTGGGATATTATAACATGGACCTGATGGCCAAGGCCGGCATCACGTCCGAAGACCAGCTGCCCAAAACATGGGACGAAGTTGTAGACATGTGCGGCAAGCTCCGCGATGCGGGTGTGAAAACACCGATGTTCTGGGGCTGGAACATCACCGGAAACTGGTTCCTGCAAGCGCTGATGTGGAGCCAGAACAAACCAACCGTCGCTGGCAATGATTTCCAGATCGACACGCCCGAAGGTCTGACCGCGCTCAACACGATGAAAAAACTGTTCCGCGGCTGTGATATGCCCAACTATGACGTGAAAACCGCGATCAACAGCTTTGCGTCGGGCGATGTGGCGATGTTCTACTGGTCGACCTCGGCTGTGGGTACCGTCGAGCGGACAAAGGCCGATTTCAACTTTGCCACTCACGAGTTTCCGGGGCTTGATGCCTCGGGTCCCAAGGGCCTGCCGGCTGGCGGCAACGCGGCGATGTTCGTTTCGACCTCGAAAGACCCCAAAGTGCGGGACGCGGCATGGAAATGGCTGAAGTTCATCACCTCGGGCGAAGGCGCAGCCGAAGTGGCGCGCACCACCGGTTACATGCCGCCAAACAAGGCCGCCAACGAGATTATCCTCAAGGATTTCTACGCCCAGAACCCGACCAAGGCGACCGCCGTTCGCCAGCTGCCGCTTCTGCGCGAATGGCAGGCCTACCCGGGCCCCAACGGTCTGGCCGCGACGCAGGTCATCTATGACTACCTCGAAGGCGTCGTCACGGGCGAATACGATGACATGAAAGTGGTTCAGGAAGATATGAACGACGAAGTTCAGGCGCTCCTGCCGAAGTAACCCCCTCAAAAAGCAACAGACCGCGCTCGTCCTCACCGATGAGCGCGGCTTTCTGAAAGGCGCCAGCAGTGAAACTCATCCAACTTACCGATATTCATCTCACCACACCCGGCCAGACCATTGGCGGCCGCGACCCATGGCAAAATTTCGATGCCGCGCTTGGCCATGCCCTTGCCCGCCATTCGGATGCCGAAGCCATGATCATCACCGGCGATCTCTCTGACTGGGGCGATGAGGCCGATTACCAGCAGCTTGCCGAGCGGCTAAAGGCCTTGTCCCTGCCCGTCCACCTGTGCATCGGTAACCATGACGACCGCGCCACCTTTCTCTCGGTCTTTCCCGAAGCAGGCGACCAAAACGGCCACGTACAAAAGGTCGTACCGCTGAGCATTGGCCATGCAGTGCTGCTTGATACATGGGGGCCCCAGACCCACGCCGGGCATTTCTGCGAAATCCGCGCGCGCTGGCTCGCCGACCAGCTGGATGCGCTCGACGGTCCGGTTTGGCTGTTTCTGCATCATAATCCGGTCCCTATCGGCATTGCGCCAATGGACGAGATCATGTTGCTGGATGCCGATCGTCTGGGCGCGGTGATCGCTCCGCGTAAAGACAAGATTGCCCATATGCTCCATGGTCATTGCCACCTGCCACTTGCGGGCAGCTTTCACGGCATCCCGTTTTCCGCCCCGCGCGGCACCAACCATGCCGGCTGGCCCAATTTCGGAGCCGAGCGGTTTCTTGCATCCTCGGATCTGCCGCAATCCTATGGGGTGATCCTGGCCAATGAGGCGACAACGATGGTTCACATGGTGGAATACGGCTATGACGGCGCAATCCGGGAAGAAGGCTCGCCCGATTATGCTCAGTGGAACCGATTGGCAATGATCAGGTAACCGGTTGGCCGGCCGCCGTAACGGCGCGGCCGGCACAACCATCGCTGCCCGGTGGCCTTCGGGAACCAAAGGGGGGCGATAGGCCCAAACGATCCATGGCGCCAAGATAACCTTACCCAGCCGATCGGCATTGATCGCCTTTGAATAGCCGGTTCGGAAGAAAAATCTGCCCTCGCAGCACCCCCGGGGCCAAAGCGGTTCTGGAAGAACCGAACCCTAGGTTTCCAACGTCAGCGTCACCCGATCCCCGGCAAACCAGGTACGGCCATATTCCACGGGCTGGCCGGCGCCATTGATATTGACGCCGGTGGCTCGCAGCAGCGGATCGCCCTCCTTTACCTGAAGAAGCAGGGCCCGGGTTGCGCTGGCGCGGGTCGCTGTGATGCGGGTCGATGCCCGGGTATAGTCGGAGACGCCTACATTGCTTAGCGCTTCGGTAACGCCGCTGGTCTGCCTGAAGGCTGACATGATGCCAGGAAGGCGACCCAGGGGAAAAAGGCTCTCGAATACCGCGATCGGCTGACCATCGGCAAGTGACAGACCATGATAGGCACAGACCAGATCGCCCGGTGCTATCGCCAGCGCCCTGGCCTCGCCTATGGTCGCGGCGCGCTCGTCTATATGCAAAACGCGCTTCTCTGGCATGCGGCCCGCTGCGATCAGGTTCTCGTGAAACCGGACCCGTGTTCCGATTGGATAGTCGGTTGGCGTCGAGGCCACAAAGGCCCCCGATCCGCGCCGGGTGCGGATCAGTCCCTGATCGACCAGCGCCGAAATGGCGCGGCGCACCGTGTGCCGGTTAACGCCGAACCGCGCCGCCAGGGCGGCCTCGGTCGGCAGCTTGTCACCCGGGCCATAGCGTTCTTCGGCCACGTCGCTGAGCAGGGCATCGGCGATAGCCCTCCAAATCGGGGTCTTGGTGGGTTTGTTACGCAAACTTCACAAATCTCCTCTGTCTTCGCGCCGCAGCTCTGATAAGATATGTATAGTTGTATAGTATTTGGGAAAGTTGTCGAGATGGAAGGCGCTTTGGACCGAAACATCCCCCGCAAAACCTGGATGGGCCTTCTTGCCAAGGCTCCCGAAGGTCGGGTGGCGGCGCTGCTGGATGCGACGACTGCTCGTCCCGGTTTCACATGGCTGCGCGCGCCCGAGATCGGCAGCGCGATGATCCGCGGCCGCGCAGGTGGAACCGGCGCGCCCTTCAATCTGGGCGAGGTGACCGTCACCCGTTGCGCGCTGACACTGGAAAGCGGCGAGATTGGCCATGCCTACATTCAGGGGCGGCGCAAGGCGGACGCCGAAGCGGCCGCGGTAGTCGATGCCCTGATGCAGACAGAGGCGGCGGATAAATTGCGCCAATCGGTGCTGGAGCCGCTTGCGTCGGAAATGACTGAGGCGAAATCCGAGCGCGCGGCCAAGGCCGCAGCGACCAAAGTCGATTTTTTCACAATGGTCAGAGGAGAGGACTAATGCAGGCAGAAACCCTTTCCGGCGGCTTTGCAACACCAGCTGTCGAGGCCGCCCGTGCCTTTCGCAGCGTGATGGAGGCTATGGCGCGTCCTGGCACCATTCATGACATCCGCGGCGCTGAACCCCCTGCCCCGCTTTCGCCCGCAGCGGGCGCCGTCCTGCTGACCCTTTGCGATGCGGAAACGCCGATCTATCTTGCCGGCGCGGCCGATTGCGACGCCGTGCGCAGTTGGCTTGCCTTTCACACCGGGGCGCCTGCGGCCGGGCCGTCCCATTGTATGTTTGCAGTGGGATCGTGGGACGCGCTGAGCCCGCTTTCAGACTACCCTGTCGGTACTTCTGAATATCCCGACCGTTCGGCCACGCTTGTCGTGGAATGCCCAGGGCTTGCCTCCTCCGGCGCCGCGCTCAAAGGGCCAGGCATCAAGGAGAGCGCTTTCTTGTCGCTTCCCGAGGTGCAGGCATTTCGGAAAAACCGCGCTCTCTTTCCGCTCGGCGTCGACTTCATTTTCACCAACAGCAGCCGCGTTGCGGCCCTACCAAGATCGACAGAGGTGTCCTGATGTATGTTGCGGTCAAGGGCGGTGAGCGGGCGATTGAAAATGCTCATGCATGGCTTGCCGAAGAGCGCCGGGGCAATACGGATATTGCAGAGCTGAGCATCGCGCAGATCCGCGAACAGCTAAAGCTCGCGGTCAATCGCGTCATGGCGGAAGGTTCGCTTTACGATCCGGATCTTGCGGCGCTGGCAATCAAGCAGGCGCGGGGTGATCTGATCGAAGCGATCTTCCTGATCCGCGCCTATCGCACGACCTTGCCCCGCTTCGGGACCTCCAGACCGGTCGATACCGCTGCAATGGCTTGCGACCGGCGCATATCGGCGACGTTCAAGGATCTGCCGGGCGGACAAATTCTGGGTCCGACTTTTGACTACACCCATCGATTGCTCGACTTCAAATTGGCGGCTGACGGCGAAATTCCTGATGCACCTCTTCGCGAGCCGGAGCCGGGTGATGTGCCGCATGTCACCGAATTTCTGAACCGTGAAGGGTTGATCGAAGACGCCCCAAATGACGAAACCCCGCCGCCCGATCTGACGCGAGAGCCTTTGGAGATGCCTGCCGACCGCGCCCTTCGCCTACAGGCGCTGACGCGCGCGGACGAAGGCTTTGCCCTCGGCCTCGCGTATTCGACACAGCGCGGCTATGCGCGAAACCATGCCTTTGTCGGCGAACTGCGGATCGGGACGGTCCCGGTGGAAATGGAAATCCCCGAGCTGGGCTTTGCCATAGAGATCGGCGAAGTCACGTTGACCGAATGCGAAACCGTCAACCAGTTCACCGGCTCGAAAACCGAACCCGCGCAGTTCACGCGCGGTTATGGTCTGGTCTTTGGCCAGACCGAGCGCAAAGCGATCTCGATGGCCTTGGTGGACCGCGCCTTGCGATGGGAAGAACTGGGCGAAGATTTCGAGGGCGCACCCGCGCAGGACGCAGAGTTCGTCCTCTATCATGCCGACAACATTCAGGCGACGGGCTTTCTCGAACACATCAAACTGCCCCATTACGTCGATTTTCAATCTGAGCTTGAACTGGTGCGCAAACTGCGCCGCGAAGCGGAAGCCAGTCAGTTGCAGGAGGCCGCGGAATGAACGCCTATAACTTTGCCTACCTCGACGAACAGACCAAGCGGATGATCCGTCGCGCGATCCTCAAGGGGCTGGCGATCCCGGGTTATCAGGTGCCTTTCGCGTCGCGTGAAATGCCAATGCCTTACGGCTGGGGCACCGGCGGTGTGCAGGTCTCGGCGGCGGTTCTGACACCGCAAGACACGCTCAAGGTGATCGATCAGGGCGCAGATGATACAACGAACGCCGTCTCGATACGCACGTTCTTTGAACGTACGGCCGGCGTGGAAACGACAACACAGACCAAAAGCGCAACGGTCATTCAAACCCGCCACCGCATTCCCGAGGATCCGCTGACCGAGGGCCAGATACTCGTCTATCAGGTCCCGATCCCCGAACCGCTTCGGTTTCTGGAGCCGCGCGAAAGCGAGACGCGCAAGATGCACAGCCTCGAGGAGTACGGGTTGATGCATGTAAAGCTATACGAGGACATCAGCCGCCATGGGCATATCGCGACCTCCTACGCCTACCCTGTGAAGGTAGAGGGGCGGTACGTGATGGACCCGTCGCCTATCCCGAAGTTCGACAATCCCAAGCTGGGGGACATGGCGGCGATCCAACTGTTCGGTGCGGGGCGCGAGCAGCGCATTTACGCGTTGCCGCCCTATACCCAAGTGATCAGCCTCGATTTCGAAGACCACCCGTTCGAAGCCTCGAAGGCCGATCACCCCTGCGGGCTTTGCGGTGCAAAGGACAGCTATCTTGATGAGGTCATTATCGATGATGCTGGCGGGCGAATGTTCGTTTGTTCCGACACCAACTATTGCACCGCGCGACAGGCCGCAGGCCACAAGGGGAAGGACGCAGCATGACACCTTTGCTGTCAGTTCACGGGATCACGAAAAGCTATGGCGGACATGTCGGTTGCGCCGATGTAGCCTTTGACCTTTACCCCGGTGAAGTCATGGGCATCGTCGGTGAAAGTGGGTCGGGCAAGTCCACGCTGCTCAACTGCATGGCCGGCCACCTGACCCCGGATGCGGGGCGTGTTGTCTTTGACACGCGTATGGACGGGCCGCGCGATACCGTCACCATGTCCGAGCCTGAACGCCGGATGCTAAGCCGCACGGACTGGGCCTTCGTTCATCAGCATGCCCGAGACGGGCTGCGAATGGGGGTTTCTGCGGGCGGCAATGTGGGCGAACGGCTGATGGCTGTTGGCGCAAGGCATTATGGTGAGATCCGCAACAAAGCCACCGATTGGCTGGAACGGGTCGAGGTCGATCCGGCCCGCGTGGATGACCGACCCACGACCTTTTCGGGCGGGATGCAGCAACGCCTTCAGATCGCCCGCAACCTCGTCACCGGCCCACGATTGGTGTTCATGGATGAACCGACCGGCGGGCTTGATGTTTCGGTTCAGGCGCGCCTGCTGGATCTTCTGCGCGGGCTGGTCCGCGACATGGGGTTGTCCGCGATCATTGTCACGCATGACCTGGCCGTGGTCCGGCTTTTGGCCGACCGGCTTATGGTCATGAAATCGGGCCATGTGGTCGAAGCCGGGCTGACAGATCAGGTTCTGGATGACCCGCAGCACGCCTATACCCAACTTCTTGTCAGTTCCGTTTTGCAGGTGTGAGCCGTGATTAAACTCAACAATGTATCCAAGACCTTTACTCTGCACAATCAGGGCAGCGCCGTGATCGAAGTGGTCAGTGATGTCTCTTTCGCGGTTGCCAAAGGTGAATGTGTGGCGCTGACCGGAGCCTCCGGTGCAGGCAAGTCAACCCTGATGCGGATGATCTATGGCAACTATCTGACACAGACGGGCGAAATTCGCATTGGCGATATCGACCTGGTACAAGCCGAACCGCGTGAAGTGATCGCGCTGCGCCGCGAGGTACTGGGCTATGTCAGCCAGTTCCTGCGTGTGGTGCCGCGTGTGCCAACGCTGGAGGTGGTGGCCGAACCGCTTCGCGCTGTGGGGGTCTGCGCCGTGGACGCAGAAGCGCGCACAAGGGCGCTGCTAAGCCGGGTGAACATCCCCGAACGGCTCTGGTCATTGTCGCCGACCACCTTTTCGGGGGGCGAGCAGCAGCGGGTGAATATTGCCCGCGGGTTTGCCCATGCCTACCCCGCGATGCTGCTGGACGAACCAACCGCCAGCCTTGATGCGGCCAACCGCGACGTTGTGCTGTCGCTTATCGAAGAGGCCAAGGCACGGGGCACAGCGATCATCGGCATATTCCACGACGAAGCCGCCCGCGCGCGCGTCTGCGACCGCGAGATTGACGTAAGCCTCTTTACACCGGGCGTGGCGGCATGACCGCCGGCCGCCTCATCGCGGTCGTCGGCCCCTCGGGTGTCGGCAAGGACAGCGTGATGGCGGGCATTCACGACCTGATGCCGCATATCCACCTTGTACGCCGCGTGATCACGCGGGCGCCCGAACTGGGCGGCGAAATCTATGATGCAGTCTCGGTTGCGGAATTCGAGGCCATGGCAGACAACGGGGCCTTTGCCGTACATTGGGGCGCTCACGGGCTTTACTACGGCATACCAGTCACGGTGAAATATCAGTTGAACAGGGGCACGGATTGCCTGGTAAATTTCTCCCGCAAGGCCTTGACTGAAGCGTCGGTGATCTTCCCGCGCTTCACGGTACTGAGCATCACAGCACAGCCCGAAACCCTTGAACGGCGTCTCGCAACACGCGGGCGCGAGACGCAAGAAGAGATCGCGAACCGCCTTGCGCAGGCGGAAAAACCTCTGCCAAAAGGTTTCGACGTTATCCATCTGTCCAACGATGGCCCGCTTCATGAGACTGTCGCCCGCGCAACAGCGCAGCTTCAGGCCGTGAGGGTGTAGCGATGGATCACTTCAAAGCGTCCATCTTCGCGTTCTGCGCAAAGCGCGATCTGATCGACGACAAAGGGGCTCGGCAAATCCGGCAGATGCCGCCGGGCAATCTCGGCCCAGGCTGGAAGGGCGTGCTTTGGCAACCGGCCAGACAGCGTCATGTGAAATCGGAATTCCTCCATCACATAGGGATATCCCCACCGCGTCAACAAGGCGTCCTGCCTTGTGCTCAGCCCCGCTTTTCGCCGCTTCGCCAAGTCCCCGTCGGTGGCCGGGGCACGGAACGCATCCAGCCCGCACACAGCGGTTTCGGCGATCCGCTGCAAAGCGGTGGTGTCACCGCGCGGTGTCAGAGCCAGAAAACTGCCCAGCATTGTCAGATCCAATCCGTCACAGACAGCAGGGGCAAGCCTTGCCGCCAGTTTGGATGTGGCCGCCTCCAGTTCCGGAAGCGTGCGATGCCCGGCCAGACGAAACGGCGGTTTCAGAGTTCCATGAAATCCGTATTTTCGCGGTGTCATTGCAATGTCATCCAAATCAGGCAGATGAAATTGCGGAGCCTCGCGGCCTTGCGAGACATCCCAACCCAGCCAGGACGCGCCGAACTCCGCCAAGGGACCGTTTGGCGGAACATAGTAAATCGCAAATCGAGTATATGACATGAATTCCCCTATTGCCGCATCGACCATGGCAGATGCCTGTGACAGAGACATGTCAGGCGATCTTTGTCTTGCCAATTCAAGACTGGTTCTGCCTGACCAGACGCTGACAGGCAGCCTGACCATCGAACGGGGCATCATCACGGAGATTGCCGAAGGCGATTATGTCCCGATTGGCGCGGTGGACTGCGGCGGGGATCTTGTCATCCCGGGCCTGATCGAGCTGCATACAGACAATGTCGAACGCCACATTGAACCCCGCCCCGAGGTCGATTGGCCGCATCTGTCGGCGCTGATCGCGCATGATGCCGAACTGGCCTCGACAGGTATCACGACTGTTTTCGACGCCATGCGGGTGGGCTCAATCCATAGTGGCAAGGGGCGCTATATCGACTATGCCCGCAAACTGGCCGATGAGTTACTGGCCGCTCGCTCAAAAGGATACTTCAAGATCAGTCATTTTCTGCATCTGCGGGCCGAGATCTGTTCGGAGACGCTTTTAGAGGAGTTGGCGGCCTTTACGCCGGAAGACCGGGTCGGGATCGTCAGCCTTATGGATCACACCCCCGGACAGCGTCAGTTTCGCGATCTGAGCGCGCTAAAAACCTATGTGTCCAAGAAACGCGGTATGAACGACGCGGAATTTGCCGACCATGTGGAAAACCTGCTGAACCTGCAAGCACGGTACGGCAAACAGCATGAAACAGGCGCCGTACGCGAAGCGCGGCGCCTTGGCGCGGTGCTTGCCAGTCATGACGATACCACGGCCCAGCATGTTGCAACCTCGGCCAGCAATGGGGTGGTTTTCGCAGAGTTTCCAACAACGGTCGAAGCGGCCGAGGCCTGCCGCGTCCACGGAATTACCGTGATGATGGGCGCACCCAACCTTATCCGCGGCGGCTCGCACTCGGGCAATGTTGCCGCAAAAGAACTGGCGAGTGCCAATCTTTTGGACATCGTCTCGTCTGACTATGTGCCCTCGGCGCTGCTTTTGTCGGCCTTCCGCCTTGCCGATATCTGGGATGACCTGCCTCGCGCGATTGCCACGGTGACCAGCAACCCCGCTAGAGCGGCGCGCCTGCCTGATCGTGGCGCGCTGCAAACTGGCCTGCGCGGCGATGTCCTTCGTGTGCGCAAAGTGGGTCAGGCCCCGCTATTGCGCGGGGTTTGGTGTCGCGGCGAGATGATTGGGTAACGCCCATGTCGCCCGCGAGCGAAATGAGATTACGCGCATTCGGCATCTTCACATGCGACCTGCATTATTTGGTTGCCGGGTTCAAATCGTATGGCGTCACCATATCGAGAACTTCTTCGGAAAGCTAAAGGAATACAGCAGGTTCGCCATAAGATGTTGCAAGACCGACGAAAGCTGCAGAGCATTCACCGCCGGTGAGGCAACCATCATTCGTTTAAGATAAACATCGACGGGCGCTACGAAACCAGGGGCAGCTCGACCGGTCGTTTTGCGCCATCAACAAAGCACGGATTTCCTGGGAGGACACGGATTTGCGGTGCACCGGCCAGTACCACCCCTTTTGCAATAATCGAGCAATTCTTGAGCATCGCGCCTGTCGGTCTTGATAGGCATGGCTTTCAAAGCTGCTTTCACCAACCGAGTTTCCATCGAGACCACAGAAAATCCTGCTTCCTCGATCCCTTTACTCAGCCATTGGGAAAGTGGTCCAGCTTCGAGACCGATCGCGTCGACCGCGTACGGTAATGACGCCATCGCTCGCACCAGCGCCTCAGGCTCGCTAGCTGCCTCCAACTCCTCAACAACCTTCCCCTGCGGCCCCAGCACACAAAATTCGCCGTGCTTGCCAGAGATACATCCAGTCCAATAAATACGTTCATGTTGTTGCCCTTCTATTCTTAGGAATTGAGGCGCATGGAAACATACTACCTCGTAGACGCGCTGCAGGCGCATCAAGGGCAACGGCACTCCACATCATGCTGACAAACAAGCGAAACATGCTCGATTCGCCGACAGCCCCATTACGGCTTCTTTCACTTTCCGCCGGCCCGGAGGGAAAGGCCGAGGACTTCCGAGGCCGTCAGGACCACGGTTCATCTTCATTGGACTCAGCACCACAAGAATCGGCAACGCACATCGGCAAAGAAGTGTTCGAGCCTGATGATTTTCATGTTTTATCAATGCTTTAGGATTCTTCACAGACCGGCAAGCCTCGCCGGTGCTCGCCTAAGACGTTCTTGGAACAGGCGTCAGGGGCTTCGCCTGTGACAAGCCTCTTTACGTCGTAGTCAGGGAATAGCTGGTGCTACGTCCGCCAGCCTCATCTTTCTCAAGGGCTCCCAAGTCGATCAGATCGAGGATGTCGCGATATGCCGTGTCTTGCGAACACTTCTCGATCTTCGCATATTTCGACGTCGTAAGCTTTCCTTCGAACCCATCCAAGAGGCGATTGAGCATGTCCCGCTGGCGGGCGTTCATGTTCGCCGCTTCGTATTTCTCCCAGAACCGCGCCTTCTGGAACACGGCCTCAAGGATGATCTCCGCACCATCAAATGCTCGGTCCAGGCAAGTCAGGAACCAAGCGAGCCACGCCGTGACATCAAGCTCCCCTTTCTGCGTCGTCTCGAGCATGTCGTAGTAATCGCTCCGCTCCTGCCGAATTTGCGTCGACATGCTGTAGAACCGCTGCGCGCTGCCTTCGGATCGCGCCAAGGCCATGTCTGCAATCGCGCGCGCAATACGCCCATTGCCATCATCGAAGGGATGGATGGTGACAAACCAAAGATGTGCGATGGCGGCATGAATGACGGGATCCGCCTCAGAGGACTGATTGAACCAGGTCAGGAAGCGCGCCATTTCAGGGTCTAGCCGTTCAGCGTCTGGCGCCTCAAAATGCACGCGTTCGCGGCCATATGGTCCTGATACAACCTCCATCGGACCGTCACGCCACTGTCCCACCCTGATCCGGGTCATTCCGCTTCGCCCGGTCGGAAAGAGAGCTGCATGCCAGCCAAACAGACGCTCCGCGTCCAGTGGCTGGTCATACGCTTGGGTCGCGTCCAGCATCATCTCGACGACACCATCAACATGGCGATCAGACGGGATCAGTCCGCCAATTTCGAGCCCGAGCCGCTTTGCGATAGATGAGCGAACCTGATCCTTGTCGAGCGTCTCCCCCTCGATCTCGCTGCTTTTGACGACATCACTGGTCAGTGTTCTGAGCATCGCCTCGTTGCGAAGATCGAAGCCAAGACCCTCCATGCGCCCCAAGAGCTTACCTTGACGGTGGCGGACCGCGGCAAGTTGTGACGACAGCTTGGCCTTGTCCCAGGTAAACTGGGGCCAATCAGGGAGTTCGTGGATGTAAGTCATATTTTACGCATTCCTTGCGGAGATTATACCGCGCAATCTCCGCAAGACAACAGCAAAAACCGCAGAAGGTGCGGAGAATAAGGGTGACAATCTCCGCATGCTCGACCTGGAACTTCAAACGCGGGACAACTGCTTCCTTTCCCATTACGCCGCCTGTCCGCTCAACCGGCCATAGAAACTGCGCTCGAGATGCAGCTCCCCTGCCCCAGCCTTCTCGACCATACCCCGCAGATATCCACCCGGAGACGCCACTTCGCCGGCGCAATGCTTGTCAAACGTGAGAACGAGCGCTGCTGTCGCGACTTGGGGCCCGAGACGGTCCTGTGCGAGGTTCCAAGCGTGCTCTGAGACGCCGATCATCGGCCTGAGCTGCCCGACAACGCGATGAAGATCGCCCCAATCCTTCAAATACCCGCCCATATTGCGTGCCCAGGACGCGAATTCAGGACAAGCCTGCATCACAGTCGGCAAATCAAGCGCTGCACCACGTTTCTTACGTGTTTCAACCACCCAGTCTTCCAGCTCCCTATCGACCTTCTCTTCCGGTGGCGCATTTGGTAGCACGGCCGCCGCTTGCTCAGTTTCTGAGTGATTACAGGTTACAGGTGTTGATTTCCGCTGAGAAGTGACCCGGTATTTTCACCGAGAACTGACCCACCCTTGTTTATGTCTCAGCGGTCATGTTGTGGTCAATGCTGGCATTTCCTTTCTCTTTTTCTTCGCGGCCTCTGAGCTGGCCTTATAGCG
>JASBSV010000054.1 GCA_030148745.1 Paracoccaceae bacterium | reverse complement strand
GGCGAACGCAATTGCCATCTTTTAAGTCAATCGCGGGGTAAAGGATCATCGTGGGGCTCTTTCATCGGCAATTTCGCGCCTTCTGACACGGCGGGCGGTAGAATGCAAAGGCCACGCGACCTAACGTTAGGCTTGCCTGATCACGATTTGCGCCCTCACTATGGTTTCAAGTTTCGGGAGGAGTTCAAAATGAAACTGATTTCACTGGCTTTGGCCATTACTACAATCGCCGCAGGTGCCGCTATGGCAGACCCGCTTGAGGGGCTTTGGCGCACGACAAAGGATGACAACGGAAATTCCGGCCTGATCCAGGTCGCGCCATGTGGCGATAAACTGTGCGGCAAGCTGATCAAGTCGTTCGACAAGAACGGCAAGGAAATGGCGTCCAAGAACATCGGCAAGAACATCATTTCCCAGACCGTGGCCGAAGGGAATGGCGCCTATAAGGGCAAGGTCTATTCGCCCGACCGCGACAAGACCTATAATTCCAAGCTGATGCTTTCGGGCAATACGCTCAAGGTGCAGGGCTGTGTTCTGTTCATCTGCCGCGACGGCGGCACCTGGACGCGGGCCAAGTAAGAACAACTGCGCGATACTGGGCGCCCTCAGGGTGCCCAGTTCAGGAAATTCGTGATCAGCCGTAGGCCCGCCCGCTGGCTTTTCTCGGGGTGAAACTGGGTTCCGATCATCGTGCCGCGCCCAACTATGGCGGTGATATCGCCGCCATAGTCGCAATGGGCCAGACGCTGGGCGGTTTCCTCGACGCGGAAGTGATAGGAATGTACGAAATAGGCGTGATCGCCGGTTTCGATCCCCGCCAGAACCGGATGGGCGCTATCGTCGATCACCAGATCGTTCCACCCCATATGCGGCACCTTCAGCGCCGGGTCTGATGGGGTGATCCTGACCACCTCGCCCGCGACCCAGTTCAGGCCTGCGGTATCGCGATACTCACGCCCGGTGGTGGCCATCATCTGCATCCCCACACAAATGCCCAGAAACGGCCGGCCGCGCTGCTCGACCGCCTCGGTCAATGCCTCAAAAAGCGCGCTGCGGCGCGTCAGCTCATCCTTGCAATGAGCAAAGGCACCGTCGCCCGGCAGAACGATGCGGTCGGCGCGCGCCACGTCCTCGGCGCGCGACGTGACAAGCACTTCGCCAGCATCTGCCTGCCGCGCCATAAGCTCGAATGCTTTGGCGGCGGAATGCAGATTGCCGCTGTCGTAATCGATCAGCGCGGTCAGCATCGGATCACAATGTTCCCTTGGTCGAAGGCACGGCGTCGGATTTGCGCGGATCGGTCTCTACCGCCTCGCGCAGCGCCCGCGCCACGGCCTTGAAGGCGGCCTCGGCGATGTGATGGCTGTTGATCCCGTGCAGACGGTCGACATGCAGGGTGATCCCGCCGTGGGTCGACAGCGCCTGAAAGAACTCGCGCAGAAGCTCGGTGTCGAATGTGCCGATCTTGGCGGTGGGTAGATCGACGTTCCACACCAGAAAGGGCCGCGCCGACAGATCCAGCGCGGCGCGCACCAGCGCGTCATCCATTGCAAGGTGGCAGGCGCCATAGCGGCGGATCCCGCGTTTGTCGCCCAGAGCCTTTGCCAGCGCCTGACCCAGCGCGATACCGCAATCCTCGACCGTGTGGTGATCATCGATATGCAGATCGCCCTTGGCGCGGATTTTCATGTCGATCAGCGAATGGCGGGCCAGTTGATCAAGCATATGATCAAAGAAACCGACACCGGTTTGATTGTCATAGACACCGGTTCCATCCAGCATGATTTCGACCGAAATATCGGTCTCGGCGGTCTTGCGGGTAATTTTGGCCTGACGCATCGCATTCACTCCAGTTTTCAAGACAGGTCTATAGGCAGAACCGCAGCTTTGGCCAACCCCAAGTTGATTTGCGAACAAAAAAGGAACAAATAAAATCGTATTTTCAGAAGCTTTTAACCATTGTCGTTTCACAGTGCCCGCGAACAAAGCGGGTAAGGTCGTGAAAATGCGGGTAATGGTTCTGGACGATCAGGATAGCGCGCGCGCCGATGCGGCGCAGCTTCTGGCAAAGAGCGGTTTTGAGGTGGTTCAGGCCGCCACGATCGGTGAGGCGTTGAGGCTGCTGCGCGGGCGGGCGGTCGATGTTCTGATTGCCCGGCTGACCCTGCGGGGCCGCTTTACCCTGTCGGTCGCTCTGGCGGCGGAATATTACAACCCGTTGGTCGAAACGATCCTTCTGACCGAAAGCTGCGGGCCCGAGACAGCGGAATATTATGAACTGGTGCCTTCGCTGCGCTATATTCTGGGCCGGCCGCTGACGTCGCAGAAAATCCTGCGTTTCCTGCGCTTTGCCGTGAACCGTGCGGTCCGCCCCCGGCCGCAGCCCGCATTGGGGCAGGGCGCGGTCACCTGCGATGCGCTCAAAGCTTTGGGGCCGGCGGTCGGGATCGCGTCGCGGGGCGATCCCGATTACCTGAACGCGGCGCTATTTGGTGATGATCTCAGGGCCCATGACCGCATTGGGCAGGACGGTTGAAATCCACGGGATATAAGTCACCAGGATCAGGAACACGACGAGGATCATCAAGAACGGCAGGGCCGCGCGTACAACGCCCATCATCGACATGCCCGCCACGCCGGAGGTGACAAAAAGGTTCAGACCCACAGGCGGGGTGATCATCCCGATCTCCATGTTGACCACCATGATGATGCCCAGATGAATGGGGTCGATGCCCAGCGTGATCGCGATGGGAAAGACCAGTGGCGCGACGATGACCAGAAGGCCCGAAGGCTCCATGAACTGGCCGCCGATCAGCAGGATCACATTGACCACGATCAGGAACATCACCGGCCCGAACCCGGCCGAGAGCATCGCTTCGGTGATCTGCTGCGGGATTTGCTCTTCGGTGAGGACCTGTTTGAGGATCAGCGCATTGGCGATGACGAACATCAGGGTGACGGTCAGCCGTCCGGCCTCGAAAAAGGTCTGCCGGGTGTCGCGGTGAAACAGCGAGGGCACCAGATAAATCAGGCTTTCGCCGCTGCCGCGCAGGAAGGCCGCCGCCCCTCCGCCAAGCGAGCGGGCAAACCCGGTGCCTGCAGCGGCGGTTCGCTCTGCCGCCGCCGAGAGTGAAAAGACGAAAATCGCAGGCGGCAGGATGTTGAGCAGGAAAATCCCCGCCGCCGCGCCAAGTGCGATGATCATGGCCAGCAGCCCCGCCAGAGCCGGCGCACCGAGGATCTCGGCCAGCGCCGCCGAAAGGCTGAGCCAGATGCCCGGCACGGTGACCCAGATCAGGTAAAGCGCGGGCAAAACGCCGATCGCGCCGATCAGGATCAACCCGATCATGCCGCGGCTCTGTGAAAACCGCATCAGCGCCCAGCCCATGATCAGTGTCAGAACGACCCAGCCGGTCGCAACCATCAGCCCTGCACTGCGCGGATAGCTGGCCCCGGCGGCGGGTGAGGAGGCAAAGTAATGCAGCGCAAAGCCGATCACCGCAAATACCACGACCCGCAGGCCCAGCCCGAAGCGGTCTGTTTCGCCCTTGCGCAGCCACGGCCGGTTGGCCAGCGGCCCCATATCGCGATAAACGGTGATCGCGATCAGAAAGGCGTAGACGGACGCGACGGCCGCAGCCTCGGTCGGGGTGAAGGCGCCGCCGTAAATACCGCCCAGAATGATAACGATCAGGAACAGGCCAAAGGCCGCTTCCAGAACCGCATTGGCGACCTCGGGCCAGCCGACCCAGTCGCCCTTGGGCAGGTTCTTGATCCGCGCCATCACATAGATCCCTGCCATCAGCATCCCGCCGGCCAGAATACCGGGGATCACACCGGCCAGAAACATCCGCCCGACCGAAACCTCGACCGCCGCGGCATAAACGACCATCACGATCGACGGCGGAATCAGAATGCCCAGCGTGCCCGCGTTACAGATGACACCGGCGGCAAACTCCTTGGTATAGCCGGCCTGACGCATGCCTGCGATCACGATCGAGCCGATGGCGACCACCGTAGCCGGGGACGAGCCCGAGAGCGCGGCAAACATCATGCAGGCAAAGACCGAGGCAATGGCCATCCCGCCGCGCACATGACCGACACAGGCGATGGAAAACCGGATGATCCTTTGGGCCACGCCGCCCGTGGACATGAAAGACGAGGCAAGGATGAAGAAGGGGATCGCCAGCAGGGTATAATGCCCCTCGAACGCCTCGAAAAGCGTGGCTGCGATCGAGGCCATCGAGCTGTCCGAGAACATCAGCAGAAAGATGACCGACGACAGGCCCAGCGATATCGCGATCGGCACCCCGATCAGCATCAGCCCGATGACCAGCGAAAACAGAAAAACGACGGCCATCTCAGTTATCCTTGAACTTGGCGGCCATGGCGGCACCGGCCTCTTCCACGGCGTCTTCGGCTTCGTGGCTGACGATGATCATGTCAATCTTGCCGGTCCAGACGGCCCAGGTTGCCTGACAGGCGCGCAGCAGCAGCAGCGCCATCGAAAAGGGCAGAACGAAATAGGGGATAAGACGGGGCAGCTTTTCATAAGCCTCGCCGTCGTTGAATACATCCTTGAGCCAGTAAAGCCCCGGCGGAACCGGAATATCCTGCGTCTCATACCAGCCTTTTGAGCGGAATTTTTCTTCGAACCCCAAGGGGAACCAGCGCCCTTCAGTGGCCGGAAGACCGGCGAAATTCGCCCAATAGTCCCACGCCCCTTTGAGCAGGAAAAAAGCATAAAGCACGCAAGCCAGCGCGGCGATCAGGCCCAGCGCCCGGCGCAGGCCCGGGCTGGCCTTGTTGATCAGGGCATCCACCCCCAGATGCGCCGATTTCTTGAGCGCATAAGAAGCCCCCAAAAGCACCATCCATGCGAACATGAACACCGTCATTTCAAGCGCCCAGAGGATGTTGGAGTTGAAGATATAGCGCGCGATCACATTGGCGAAGGTCAGCGCGGTCATCAGCCCCATCAGAAGGGCGATGATGGTTTCTTCCAAACGGTCGATCAACGATCTGGCATCGGCCATTGGTTCGGTCTCCGGCAAAGCTGGCTTTGGGTGGCGCAGGGGCTGATTATACAAGATGGCCCGCCGGATCGGGGCGGGCCATCTCGGCAAGGGCGGGGCCTTTTAGTTCATGGCGTTGATTTCTTGCGCCTTGGCAATATTGTCGGCGCCGACATCGCCCTCGAACTTGGACCAGACCGGCTTCATCGCGTCGACCCATGCCTGACGCTGCTCAGGGGTCAGCTCGCGGATCACACCACCGGCGTCAAGGATCGCCTGTTTGGCGGCCTCGTTGGTTTCAAAGGCTTTGGCGTTGCGCTCCTTGGTGACCTCGCTGAGGATGGTCAGGAACTGATCGCGCACATCCGCCGGCAGGCTGTCGAGCCAGTCAACCGAGGTCACGACAAGATAGTCGATGATGCCGTGGTTGGTTTCGGTCGTGCCGTCCTGAACCTCAAAGAACTTCTTGCCATAGATGTTCGACCAGGTGTTTTCCTGACCGTCCACGACGCCCTGCTGCAAGGCGCCATAGACCTCGGAAAAGGCCATTTTCTGAGGCGAGGCACCGATGGCTTCCATCTGGGCGACAAGCACTTCAGAGGGCTGCACACGGAACTTGAGGCCCTTGGCGTCGGTTGGCCAGATCAGCGGCTTGTTGGCCGACATCTGTTTCAGGCCATTGTGCCAGTAGGCCAGCCCCTGAAGGCCGCGCTTTTGCATGCTGTCGAGCAGCGCCTGACCGTTTTCCGATGCCTGAAAGGCGTCGACGGCATCCATGTTGCTGAACATGAAGGGCAGGTCGTAAATGCGGAACTTTTTGGTAAAGGTCTCGAATTTCGACAGCGAAGGCGCGGCCAGCTGCACATCGCCCTGCAGCATCGCCTCCAGAACCTTATTGTCGTTATAAAGGGTCGAGTTTGGGAAAACCTGCATGCAGGCTTTGCCATCCATTTCGGCATTCACGCGCTTGGCAAGCAGCGTGGCGGCGATCCCCTTGGGGTGCTTGTCGGTGTTGGTGACATGGGCGAATTTGATTACGATTTCGCCAGGCGCACATTCTTCGGCAGCAGATGCAACGCCGGGTGCCACAGCGATGGCCGCGATCGTGGCGGCCTTGAGCAGATGTTTCATTATTTCCTCCCAATGAAACTATTTCGGATCAGGTGAACCCGATCATGGGCAAGAGTGTGCCAAGAATGGCCGAGCGAAGAAACTGAAAGGCGATGACTGGGTATTTGGATTTTATATCAACGAATTATTGATCGAAGTTGATGCCCTCCAGAAAATCATGTGCGAAATTTCGCACAATTTTCGTTCCGCTCTGGATTTGTGTGCGATATTCCGCACAAATCATCACCTACAAGGCGAATCGCTTGTTTATCAAACCCGCTCCATGACCCGGCTGCCCGGCGTCTCCTTCCTTTTGTCCTATTTGCTGGCAACGGTGGTTGTCGTGGCCGGGGTCTTTGCTCTGTCGCTGCGCGACAACCTTGCGCAGCTCAGCAATACCGGCGCGGTGCGTCTGGCGCAGGCTGCCGACCGGCTTCAGGGCCAGTTGGAGAGCTTTCGTGAGCTGCCCAATTTTCTGGCCCGCCATCCCGATATCATTGCCATGCTTGAAGGGCGGGCCACCGCCCGCGCCACCAATGAGTTTTTGCTGAACATGGCCCTGACCAGCGGCGCGCAGGGGATTGATCTGATGGACGCCGCCGGCCGGGTCATCGCCAGCTCAGGCTTCGAGGATGCGGTAAACAGCCTTGGCCAAAGCTTTCCCAAGCGGCCCGATTTCGTGAGCGCGATGAACGGTGGTCTGGGCTTTTTTCACGGTCTTGATGCCAGCGGCCGGCGGCGCGATTTTTTCTATTCCCGCGGCGTGATCTCGGGCGCGGCGCCGCCGATTGGCGTTGTCGTGGTCAAGGTCGATCTGGCCCAGGTCGAGTTTGAGTGGCGCATTGACGAGGATGTCGTCGCCTTTTTCGACGAAGAGGGGGTGGCTTTTGTTTCGAACCGGCCGGGGCTTTTGCTGCGGCGGCTGATGCCCGCCGGCGCGGCGCCCCCGCCCGGTGATGCCTTTGCGCCCTTCTATCCGCTGACCCGGCGCCGGGTGCTGGGCTTTGATGTCTGGTCGATAAGGGGCGGTGATCTGCCGCAAAGCAGTCTGGTGCGGGCGCGCTTTATCCCGCAGATCGACATGACCGCGCGGGTCTTCATGGACACCCGCGCGGCGACCCGCACCGCGGCGCTTTTGTCGGCGCTGGCGGCGGCGGTGATGGCGCTTCTGGGGCTGGGTCTAACGGTGCTGAGCGAGAGGCGCCAGCGTCTTGCCGACCGTCTGGCGGTGGAAGAGGCGGCCAACCATCGGCTTGAGGCGCGGGTCGAGGCGCGCACGGCCGAGCTGCGCCGGGCGCAGGACCAGTTGGTTCAGGCGGGCAAGATGTCGGCGCTGGGTCAGATGTCGGCGGGGATCAGTCACGAGCTGAACCAGCCTTTGTCGGCTATTCAGAATTTCGCCGAAAACGGGCGCAAGTTTCTGGCCCGCGGCCAATATGACGAGGCCGGCGAGAACCTGAGCATGATCGCGCAGCAGACCGGGCGGATGACGCGCATCATCCGTAACCTGCGCGCCTTTGCCCGCAAGGAACCCGAAAAGCTTGAGGACGTCGATGTCAGTGAGGTGGTTACCGATGCCATTGCGCTTCTTGATATCCGCTGCCGCGAGGAAAAGGTCGCCATCAGGCGCGAAGGCGCCAAAGGGCCGGTCATGGTCATCGGCGGGCGGGTGCGGCTGCAGCAGGTTCTGGTCAACCTGATCTCGAACGCGGTCGATGCGATGGACGGGCAGGAGGACAAGACGATCTGGATCACGCTTTCGGCCCCGGCGGGCGCCGATGTCCGGCTGGTGGTGCGCGACAACGGCCCGGGTCTGGCCGATCCCGGCCGCGCCTTTGAGCCGTTTTATTCAACCAAGGATGTGGGCGCCTCGAAAGGCATGGGGCTGGGCCTGTCGATTTCTTATGGCATCATCGGCAGTTTCGGCGGCGATATTGACGTGCGAAACCACCCCGACGGCGGGGCCGAGTTTTGCATCACCCTGCGTCCGGCACATGGCGGGGGCGGGCGATGACGCGGCAGGTTCTGCTGATCGAGGATGACAAGGTACTGCGTATCGCGCTGGCGCAGACGCTGGCGCTGGACGGTATGGATGTCATTCAGGCGGCCAGTTATGTTGAGTGCAAATCTCTGATCACAAGCGATTTTGCCGGCGTCATCCTGTCCGATATACGAATGCCGGGTCGCGATGGGTTCGATGTGCTGGCCGCGTCGCAACAGATTGATCCCGACCTGCCGGTGATCCTTTTGACCGGCGAGGGCGATGTGCCGACGGCGGTGCGCGCGATGAGCGCGGGGGCCTATGACTTTCTGGAAAAACCCTGCGCGCCCGATCACCTGATCGAGGTTTTGAACCGCGCCATCGCCCACAGAACGCTGGTTCTGAAAAGCCGCATGATGGAACGGCAGCTGCGCCATAGCGATCCGGCGGCGATGAATTTTCCCGGCCCCTCGGAGGTGACCGAAGATCTGCGCGCGGCGCTGCGGCGCGCGGCGGAACTGCCGGTGCATCTGCATCTTTACGGGCGTGCCGGGGCCGGGCGGCGTCTGGCCGCCCATACGATCCATGCCCTGTCCAACGACCGGCAGGTCTTTCTGACCCATTCGCTTGAGCGGGCCCGGCCCGATACCCTTGAGCTTCCGGAAATTCCCGATGTGCCCTGCACACTGTCAGTCAAATTTCTGGGCGCGGCAAGCCGAACGCATGAGGCCGCGCTTCTCAGGCTGATCGAGGATCATCCCAAGTTGCGGATCATCACCTCTGATCCCCAGCCGCTGGCCGCGCTGAGGGCGGCGGGCCTGTCCAAGGATCTCTATTTCGCGCTGAACCTGCTTGAGATCAAGATGCCCTCGCTGGCCGAGCGAAAGGCCGATCTGCCGGTTCTGTTCGAGACGCTGGTAAGACAGGCCAGCCGCAGCCTGAACCGCGACATGCCGATGATCCCGGAAAGCGTCTATGCGCATGTGACGACGCGCGACTGGCCTGACAACCTGCCCGAGCTGCGCAATTTCGCCCGCAGTTTCGTTCTGGGCCTGACCAGTGAGCAGACGGCGGCAAGCGAGCTGGGTCTGGCCGAGCAGATCGATGCTTTTGAACGTATGGTGCTGAGCGAAACGCTCAGACGGCTTGATGGCAAGGCGGCGGATGCGGCAAAGGCGCTTGGGCTTCCGCGAAAAACCTTTTACGACAAGCTGGCGCGCCATCATCTGCGCCCCCGGGACTTTCGCGACAGCCAGAGCGAAGGCTGAGCGCGGCGCGCAAACGCCCCGGAAACCGGCCATAAAGGAGCCCAAAATGCCCGCAATCGTTATCGGCTCACGGATCTTCGGCCAGATGTTCGGCCCCGATGAGATGACAGAGGTTTTCGGCGATCTGTGGATGACGCAGGCCTATCTTGATGTCGAGGCCGCGCTGGCGCGGGCGCAGGCCGCTCTGGGGCTGATCCCCCAAGAGGCGGGACAGGCGATAACCAAGGTGGCCGATGCCGGGTGTATTGACTGGCCGCGGCTGTCGGCGCGCACGCAGGTCGTGGGGTTTCCGATCCTGCCGGTGGTTGAACAACTGGCCGAATGGGCCCCGGATGGCCTTGGCCAATATGCCCATTGGGGGGCGACGACGCAGGATATCATGGATACCGCCGATGTGTTGCAGATGCGCGCGGCCTTTGACCTGATCCGCCGCGATCTGGACGGGATCGCGGCGGCGCTTGCCGATCTGGCGGAAAAACACGCCGATCTGCCGATGGCCGGGCGCACCCATCTGCAACATGCGCTGCCTGTGACCTTCGGCTATAAGGCGGCGACATGGCTGTCGGGCATCGACCGCCACTGCCAGCGGCTTGAAGAGCTGCGCCCAAGGCTTGAGGTTGTGTCGTTCTTTGGCGCGGTCGGAACGCTGGCCTCGCTGGGGCAGGAGGCGGGGCTGAAAACCCAGGCCGCGCTGGCGGCGGAGCTGAAACTGGGCGTGCCCGTCATCACCTGGCACACGATCCGCGACACGCTGGCCGAGGCGACCGGCCTTCTGGCGATGGTCGCCGCATCTGTGGGCAAGATCGGCTATGACATCGCCCTGATGATGCAGACCGAGACGGGCGAGGTGCTTGAGCCGTTTCAGCCCGGGCGCGGCTCCTCCTCGACCATGCCGCAAAAGCGCAACCCGATCTCCTCCGAAGTGATGATTGCCACGGCGAAACTGGTGCGCGAGCAGCATTCGGCGATGCTGGATGCCATGGTTCAGGATCATGAGCGCGCCACCGGCCAGTGGCAGGTCGAATGGCAGGCGATCCCGCAGGCCTTTATCCTGACACATGCGGGGCTGAAGGCGGCGCGTGAGGTTCTGGAAGGGCTGGAACTGCGCCCCGAGGCGATGGCGCGGGGGCTGGATCTGACCGGCGGGTTGATCGTGGCCGAGGCGGTGATGATGGGACTGGCGCCCGATCTGGGCCGTCAGGTGGCCCATGACGTGGTCTATGACTGCTGCCGCCAGACGCTGAACGAAGGTGGCAGTTTCCTGGACAACCTCGCCGCGCACCCCGATATCAATGGCAGGATCACGCGTCAGGCGCTGGCGGGTCTGGTCGATCCGGCCAATTATCTGGGCGCCGCACCGGAGATGACCCGCAGATTGCTGAAAACGCGCCGCTAAGCCGCGGCAGAGTGCGCCCGGAAAACGCAAAAGCCGCCCCGGGGGCGGCTTTACTGCGCGGCTGCGCGA
>JASBSV010000042.1 GCA_030148745.1 Paracoccaceae bacterium | reverse complement strand
GCGTTCTTGTCTTCGATGAAATCGCCAAGCTGGCTGTCTTCCTCGTCGCCGATGGGCGTTTCCAGTGAAATCGGCTCCTTGGCGATCTTCATCACCTTGCGGACCTTTTCCAGCGGCATTTGCAGCTTTTCGGCCAGCTCTTCGGGCGTCGGCTCGCGGCCGATCTCGTGCAGCATCTGACGGCCTGTGCGCACCAGCTTGTTGATCGTTTCGATCATATGCACGGGGATACGGATTGTGCGCGCCTGATCGGCAATCGAGCGGGTAATCGCCTGACGGATCCACCATGTCGCATAGGTCGAGAATTTATAGCCACGGCGGTATTCGAATTTATCGACCGCCTTCATCAGGCCGATGTTACCTTCCTGAATAAGATCAAGGAACTGCAGGCCGCGGTTGGTGTATTTCTTGGCGATCGAGATCACCAGACGCAGGTTCGCCTCGACCATTTCCTTTTTGGCCTGACGCGCCTCTTTCTCGCCCTTCTGGACCTGGCTTACGATGCGGCGAAATTCGCTGATGTCCAGACCCACATATTGACCGACCTGCGCCATATCCGAGCGCAGATCTTCGATCTTGCCGGTCGAACGTTCGACAAAGGCCTGCCAGCCGCGACCGGATTTCTCGCTCATCCGCTCAAGCCAGTTGGGGTCAAGCTCATAGCCGCGATAGGCGTCGATGAATTCGCGGCGGTTGATCCGCGCCTGATCGGCCAGCTTCACCATATTGCTGTCGATCGACATGATCCGGCGGTTGATGCCGTAAAGCTGGTCGATCAGCGCCTCGATCCGGTTGTTATGCAGGTGAAGCTCGTTCACCAGAACCACGATTTCCGAGCGCAGCTTCTGATATTTCGTCTCATCCTTGGTCGAAAAGCTGGAATCCTCGTTCAGGGTGGCCGAAATCCGGTTGTCCTGCATCTCGGACAGCTTGCTGTAATCGCGGGCGATCAGGTCAAGCGTTTCCAGAACCCGTGGCTTCAGCGCCGCCTCCATCGCCGCCAGCGACATATTGGCCTGCTCGTCCTCATCGTCTTCGTCGTCGGATTTGGCAATCGGGTTGCCGTCTGCGTCCAACTCGGGCTGGTCGGATTTCTCGGGCTTGGCCTGAACATCGACATTGGCCACGACCGGCGCGACATCGTCTTCGCCATCCTCTTCCATCGTCCGGCCAAAGGTGGTTTCCAGATCGATCACGTCGCGCAGCAGGATATCTTCGCTCAGAAGTTCGTCGCGCCAGATGGTGATCGCCTGAAAGGTCAGCGGGCTTTCGCACAGACCCGCGATCATCGTGTTGCGCCCGGCCTCGATCCGCTTGGCAATTGCGATCTCGCCTTCGCGGCTAAGAAGTTCGACCGAGCCCATTTCGCGCAGATACATGCGCACCGGATCGTCGGTACGGTCCAGCTTTTCGGTCTCGGTGGTGGCCACGGCCACTTCGCGCGAGGTTGAGGTTTCGACCAGCTCGCCCGAGGTTTTCGCTTCTTCTTCCTCGGCCTCTTCATCCTCGATCACATTGATGCCCATCTCGCTGAGCATCGACATCACATCCTCGATCTGTTCCGACGATACCTGTTCAGGGGGCAGTACGGTATTCAGCTGATCATAGGTGATATAGCCACGCTCGCGCGCATCGGCGATCATCTTTTTGACCGCGGTCTGGCTCATGTCCAGCATCGGTTCCGCGTTCTCGTCGTCCTGCTTCCGATCGTCGGTGTCTTTGGCCATCCGGCTGTCTCCTGGCGTTCGTTGCGTTCATCTTGGCAGCGAAGTGATTCGGTTTTGCGAATCATGCATCCGAATCACTGATTCGGAAACACGTTTACCCTGTTTTCTTTACGTCTTCCTCACCAAAGCGCGCCAGATCCCCCTTAGCGGCGTTTGGTGTAATCGATTTGTCCCAGCAGATCATGCAGCGCAGATTGCTCGTCACGGTTCAGTCGGGCGCCATTGGGAGCAGTTTCATAGACGGTCTTGTCCTCATTTTCGCTTCGCGCCGCCCGGTTCAGCGCCTCGGCCGCCTGGCCAAGCCGCCATGTCAGCCCCTCGTCAACCAGATCCGCCATATCGGCGGCGGCCTCCTCAATCTCGCGCGCCACGCCGCGACGGGCCTGTAATTTGGCCAGCTCTTCGGCCAGACAGGTGCGCGCGATCTCCAGATCGCCGGGATTGCGAACAGACGCTGAAATTGCCACGTGGCGTTGGGCAAAGAGATTTTCAAGGCATTCAGGGCCCAGCCGGGCGGAAATTTTTTCCCGCAGCGACGGCTCCCCTGCCCCGGCCAGAACCGCAGCGCGCAGATCGTTGAAATCGGGCGTTGTCATCTCAAGGCTTTCAAGCGCGCTCTCGAACTCTTCGACGATCGCCGGGGTGGCAACGCATGTTGCAAGGATCACCGCCTCGCGCAGATAATCTTCGACCGCCCCGCTATGGCTGGCCAGGACCGAGGATTTGGTGGTCGGGCGCGGCGTCTGCGGCGGCTGCCAGCGGCCCCGCCCTCCGGGCGCGCGCGCGCCGGAAAACGCCCGCGGCCCCGTGGCCGGTTTGCCCGCCGCTGCAGCCGGGCGCGCAGCTTGAAAAAGCGCCGCGCGCAATTCCTTGATCGCCTCGCCGTAATGGGCGCGGATCGACGGGTCGCGAATGACGCGGATCGCGGCGCGCAGGCTTTTGTCCAGCGCCGCCCGCCGCTCGGGGCTGTCGAAAACCTTGCCCTCGGTCTCGCGCCGCCACAAAAGCTGAACCATAGGCTGGGCCTGTTCCAGCAGCGCGCGCATCGCCTGTGCCCCTTGGGTTTTGATCACATCGTCAGGGTCCATCCCCTGCGGCATCAGACAGAACCGCAGCGACTGACCGGCCTCAAGCAGCGGCAGCGCGGTGTCGATCACCCGCATCGCCGCGCGCAAACCCGCCGTATCGCCATCCAGCGAGATGATCGGTTCAGGATCGATCCGCCACAAAAGCCGCAACTGATCTTCGGTGATCGCCGTGCCCAGCGGCGCGACGCTTGCGCCAAACCCCGCTTCGCTGAGGGCGATCACATCCATATAGCCTTCGGCAACGATCAGCGGCTGGCCCTTGCCCGCCGCCTCACGCGCAGGGCCATGGTTGAAAAGGCTGCGCCCCTTGTCAAAAAGCGCGGTTTCGGGCGAGTTGAGGTATTTGGCCCGCGCGTTCGGGTCCATCGCCCGCCCGCCCAGCGCGATACAGCGCCCGCGCTGATCGCGGATCGGAAAGATGATGCGCCCGCGAAACCGGTCAAAGGGCGCGCGCCCACCCTCGCCCTCAGCGGCAAGCCCGGCGTCGATGACATGCTGCTGCGCCACGCCCTTGGCGGTCAGATGGGCCAGAACGCCCTGCCGCGCATCAGGGGCAAAGCCGATATCCCAGCGCGCCAGCGATGCGTCATCAAACCCGCGCCCAGCCAGATAATCACGCGCCGCCGCCGCCGCGGCGGTCTGAAGCTGAAGCCGGTAGTATTGCACCGCCTGCTCCATCACCTCGCTCAGCTCGCTACGCCGGTCGGCGCGTTCCTGCGCCTGCGGATCGCGCTCGGGCACGGGCATTCCGACCTCGCGCGCCAGCGTCTCGACCGCCTCCATAAAGCCCATATTCTCGGTCTCGCGCAGAAAGGAGATTGCATCGCCCTTGGCATGGCAGCCAAAGCAATAATAAAATCCCTTGCGGTCATCTACATGAAAACTGGCGGTTTTTTCCTGATGAAAGGGGCATGGCGCCCACATATCGCCCTTGCCCTGATTGGACTTGCGCGCGTCCCATATGACCTTGCGACCAGCCACCGCCACCATAGAGGTGCGGCTGCGCAATTCGTCCAGAAATCCGGGGGGCAGGCTCATCGATACAATATGTGACCTGCGCCGGCAAAAGTCCAGCGGGGCAAAGCCCGCCCGCGGCCCCTGCCCCGACCTGCCCGCCGGGGGTCAGAGAGCGTCGCGCGCGGCTATGTTTTCCATCGCCGCCTCAATCTCGTGAATGGCGGTCTTTGTCATAGAGCGCATGACCATAAGCAGAAAAACATCCGCCCCCGTACAGCTGAGCGAAAGCATCATATGGCCCAGTTCACTTCGCGCGCTTTGCCCCTGCGCAAAGGCGGAGGGGCGCAGATCAAGCGGCACCAGCCGGGCCAGAACATCGCGCGCGCGCCGCCCTTCAAGGCGCAAAACCGTCCAGGCGTCGCTTTGATCGGTAAGCGCCGCCGCTTGGGTAAAACGGCCCGGGTCGGGGCCGATGAACATCGCCTGCCCGCGCCCGAACCAGATCACTCCGGCGGCATCCGTGCCCAGACATTCGCCCACTTCGGGCAGCGGCAGGCCGGTGGCCTGCTGCAGCGCCTGCGACACCTCTGCCCCGGCCCCGGCAAAGGGGGCAACCGAAAGGATCGCCTGAGGCTCAAACGCGCCAAAACGGGCGCCCGCGATGCTTTTACCGCTCCAGCCCGGGCTGGCCGATACCGCCACAAGTTCAGTCACGCACCCGCCCCCCTTCTGGATCGAAAAACACCGGATCACAAACCTCGACCATGGTTTCGGTATCGCGCAGGTGATCCACAACCCTCACCGTCTCGCCATGGCGCGCGCGCCCGTTCCTTAGAAACCCAAGCGCAAGGACGCTGCCCAAAGTGGGCGAGAACCCGGCCGATGTTGTATAGCCCTCACTATTGACCCGCACCGCCGGCGCCCCCGCCGCAAAAAGATGCGCCCCCGCGCTCAGCTGTTTGACCGCACCGACGGGGCGCAGGCCCACAAGCTGTTCACGCTCGGGCCCGTTCAGCCCCGGACGCGCCGCCATGGTCTTGCCCACACAATCCTTACCCGGCGCAATCATCCGACCCATGCCGATGTCAAACGCCGTCACCCTGCCGTGAATTTCGGCATGTGTCAGAAAGCCCTTTTCGATCCGCAGCACATTCAGCGCCTCCATCCCGTAGGGGCCGCCGCCCAGCGCCTCGGCCTTCTGGGTCAGAAGGCGAAAAAGACTTTCACCATAACGGCTTGGAACGGCAAGCTCATATGCATGTTCGCCTGAAAAAGAGATCCGGAAGAGCCGCGCCTCGCGCCCGCCAACCCGCACCGCCCCGCAGGCCATGAAAGGCCAGTCTTCGGCGCCAAGCGGTGTGTCCAGAATATCGTTCAACAGCGCGCGCGACTTTGGCCCGGCGATGGCAAATTGTGCCCATTGTTCCGTGACCGAGATCATCTGCAAATCAAGATGCGGCACAAGGCACTGATGGACAAACTCCAGATGCCGCATCACCAGCCCCGCCGCCGCCGTGGTCGTGGTCATCAGATAATGATCCGGGCCGAGACGCGCGGTGGTGCCATCATCCATGACATGCCCGTCCTCGCGCAGCATCAGCCCATAGCGCACGCGCCCCTCTTTAAGGGTCGAGAATGTGTTTATGTAAACAAAATCAAGGAATTCTTCGGCGTCCTTACCCTGAATGTCGATCTTGCCCAGGGTCGAGACATCGGTGACACCAACACTGTTGCGCACCATCGACACCTCGCGATCTGCCGATTGCCGCCAATGGCTCTCGCCCTTGATCGGGAAATACGAGGGCCGGTACCAAAGCCCCGCTTCGATCATCGGCGCATCACGTTCCAGCGACGGATCGTGCGAGGTGGTAAAACGCTGCGGCGCAAACCCCGCGCCCTGCCCGCCCGCGCCCATGGCCGCGATCGACACCGGGCTGAAGGGCGGGCGAAAGGTGGTCGTCCCGGTTTCCGCAATCGCCCGGCCCGTCGCCTCGGCCAATACCGCAAGCGCCCCGGTGCTCGAGGTTTTGCCCTGATCGGTGGCCATTCCCTGCGTCGTATACCGCTTCATATGCTCGACCGAGCGATAGTTTTCCCGCGCCGCCAGCTGCACATCCTTGACCGACACATCGTTCTGAAAATCGACAAAGGCGCGCCCCTTGCCCGGCACATGCCAGAAAGGCGCGATCGCATATGGCCGGTCCTCGGCCTCGGGCAGGCTGATCTGCCGCGCCCGCATTCCCAGCGCCTTCAGCGCCTCGCGCGCCGCGCGCCGCCCCTCGGCCAGACAGCCGGCGGTCGAGAATACACCGCAGGCCGCGCCAGCCGGGATCAGACCGGGAACCGCGTCCGGCGCCGGTACGAATGCGGCGATCTGCGGGGTCCAGACCGGCCGTGCGCCGGTATGGCACGTCAGATGCACCGATGGGTTCCAGCCGCCCGAGACAGCCAGACAATCGCTGTCAATCCTGCGCCGGCCACCGGCATGACGGATCTCGATCTGGCGCAGACCAAGACGGCCGCGCGTCGCCACCACCCGGGCGCCGGTATAGGTTGGAAAATCGCCGGCAACTTGGGCATCGGCGCGCGTGTCGATCACCGCCGCAATCTCTACCCCCGCCGCGGCCAGATCGCGCGCGCTCCGATGCGCATTATCGTTGTTGCAAAACACACTCACCGCTCGCCCGGGCGCCACGCCCCAGCGATGCAGATAGCTGCGCAGCGCCGATGCGGTCATGATCCCCGGGCGGTCATTGCCCGCAAAGGCGATCGGACGCTCGATCGCCCCGCCGGCCAGCACCGCCTGTTTCGCCACGATACGCCAGAAACACTCGCGCGGCGCCCAGCCGCCCGACGGCCGGTGCAGCGCCACGCGCTCCAGCGCGCCATATGTGCCCTGATCATAGACCCCGGTGATCGTGGTGCGCGCCATCAGCCGCACATTCGCCATCCCCGACAACTCAGCGATCACCGAGGCCGCCCAGCTGCGCGCGGGCTGCCAGCCAATCTGCTCTTCTTCACTCAAAAGGCGCCCGCCGAACTGCCGGTCCTCCTCGGCCAGTATCACATCCGCCCCCGACCGCGCCGCGGTCAGCGCCGCCATCAGCCCCGCAGGCCCGCTTCCGATCACCAGAAGATCGCAATGTGCATAGGCCTTTTCATAAACCTCGTCATTGTCCAGCCCTGACAAGGCGCCCAGACCCGCCGCGCGGCGGATGAAGGGCTCATAAAGCCTCTCCCAAAAGCTGCGCGGCCACATGAAGGTCTTGTAATAAAAACCCGCCGACAAAAACGGCGCCGCCAGATCATTGACCGAAAGAAGATCGCGCCGCAGCGAGGGCCAGCGGTTCTGGCTTGTCGCCTCCAGCCCCTCGAAAAGCTCCTGCACCGTGGCCCGCACATTGGGCAGCTTCCCGGCCCCGCGCCCAAGCTCGACCAGCGCATTGGGCTCTTCCGAGCCGGCCGTCAAAATCCCGCGCGGCCGGTGATATTTGAACGACCGCCCGACCAGCCGCACATCATTGGCCAAAAGCGCCGAGGCCAGCGTATCGCCCTCAAACCCCTGATACTCCTGCCCGTCGAACCGGAACGCCAAAGGCGCCGATCGGTTGACGATCCCCTTTCCCTCAACCCTCAACGCTCCGCCTCCGCCGCCAGAGCCGCCCCCAGAACCTTATGGCTGACGGTATCGCGCTCAACCACAAGCCAGGCCGAACAGCCCATCTCGTGATACCAAAGATCGCGCGTCACCCCCGCCGGGTTGTCACGCAGATGCAGATAGCTGTCCCATGCCGCCTCGCCGGCACCCGGCACCGGGCGCGCCAATGCCACCGCATCGCCGGCATAGTAAAACTCGCGGCGGTCGCGCGGGCCGCAGATCGGACAGGGTATACGCATCGGTTATCTCTCTTCCTTTACCGGCGGACCCGGCATTCCCTTCTTCTTTGCCCAAATACTCATGGCGCTCCCGCCGCAGCCTCAGTGCAGATTGTGCTGCGCGCCCGTTCCTTCTTCATCCAAAAGCCCGCGCCCGCTGCGAAACCGGTCCAGACGGAATGCCTGCGCCACCTCGTGGGGCTGCCCCGTCGCGATTAGATGGGCAAAACAATCGCCCGAGGCCGGCACCGCCTTGAACCCGCCATAGCACCAGCCGCAATCGATAAAGAGCCCCTCGATCCCGGTCTTGTCGATGATCGGGCTGCCGTCGGGCGTCATATCCATGATCCCGCCCCAGCTGCGCAAAACCTTCGCCTTGCCGATCATCGGCATCAGCGTCATCGCCGCTTCCATCACATGCTCTTTCATCGGCAGATTGCCGCGCTGCGCGTAAGAGGCGTAAAAATCCAGATCCCCGCCAAAGACCAGACCGCCCTTGTCAGACTGGCTGATATAGAAATGCCCCATGCCGAAACTGACGACATGGTCGATTACCGGCTTCAGCCCCTCGGTCACGAAAGCCTGCAACACATGACTTTCCACCGGCAGGCGCATCCCCGCCATCGCCGCCACCTGCCCCGACCGCCCGGCAACGACGATGCCCACCTTGCGCGCCGCAATCGGCCCGCGGCTGGTCTGAACCCCGACAACCGCACCGCCGCGGATGTCGATCCCCGTCACCTCGCAGTTCTGGATCAGATCGACGCCCCGGGCATCGGCGCCCCGGGCATAGCCCCAGGCGACCGCATCATGGCGCGCGGTGCCGCCGCGCGGATGCAAGAGCCCGCCATAGACCGGAAAGCGGCCCTGCTCGAAATCCAGATACGGCAGGTAACGGCGCACCCCCTCGCGGTCCAGAAGCACGGCATCATCGCCTTGATTGATCATCGCATTGCCGCGCCGGGCAAAGGCATCGCGCTGGCCGTCCGAATGAAAGAGGTTGATCAGCCCGCGCTGCGAATGCATCACATTGAAGTTCAGCTCCTGCTCCAGCCCCTCCCACAGCTTCAGGGAATGCGAATAAAACTCGCTGTTGCCGTTCAGAAAGTAATTGGCCCGCACGATGGTGGTGTTGCGCCCGACATTGCCGCCGCCGATATAGCCCTTTTCAAGTACGGCGATGTTTTTCATCCCGTATTTGCGCGCCAGATAATAGGCCGTGGCCAAGCCATGCCCGCCGCCGCCGATGATGATGATATCATATTCCGGACTGGGATCGGGATCGCGCCAGACCGGAGCCCAGCCCCGGTTCCCGGTCAGACCCTGCCTGAAAACCTGCCAGGCCGAATATCGCATCGCCATCTCCCCACGCTGCCGCTCCCGCCCAGTCCTATCAAGACTAAACGCCGCCGTCAGCGCCGCTTTTCGACAAATCGCGGATCAGCCGCGACAGCCTCCCCCGTCGGCCCGATGCCGGCCACCCCACCGACGCGCCGGCAGGCGGGGCGGGCCCAAGCCCGCCCCAAGGCCGCTTAAAGACCCTTGGCGCGATAGCTGTCGGCCACGCGCCCGATCGACACCAGATAGGCCGACACCCGCAGATCGTCGACATCGTCGCGACTGTGCCAGACCTGCCGCATCGCCTGATAGGCCGTGCGCATCGTATCATCGAGGCCCGAGCGCACCAGTTCCAGCTCGCCCGCGCCCTTGAGGTATTTATCCTTGAAATTCGGGGTCAGCTGCCAGCCGATGCCAGTGTCCGCCGACAATCGCTCCAGCTCATCGACCAGAAGCTGATGGCGCGCCTCCTCGGCCCGGCGCTGCATCCGGCCAAAACGGATATGGCTCAGGTTCTTGACCCATTCGAAATAGGAGACGGTCACACCGCCGGCATTGGCAAACATATCGGGGATCACCACCGTCCCCTTGTTACGCAGGATCTCATCGGCGCCGGCTGTGATCGGACCGTTGGCCGCCTCGATGATCAAAGGCGCGCGGATCCGCTCGGCATTGCTCAGGTTGATGACCCCCTCCATCGCCGCCGGGATCAGGATATCACAGTCCTCTTCCATGATCGCCGCACCGTCCGACACCAGCTTGGCATCGGGAAATCCCTTGATCCCGCCATGTTTGGTCAGCCATTGATGAACCGCCTCGACATTCAGCCCCTCAGGACGGAACAGCCCGCCATCACGCTCGATAATCCCGGTGATGATCGCGCCGTCTTCCTCCTGAAGGAATTTGGCCGCGTGGTATCCGACATTGCCAAGCCCCTGCACGATAATCCGCTTACCGTCCAGTTTACCCGACAGACCCGCCATCGCGACATCTTCCTTGTGGCGGAAAAACTCGCGCAAGGCATATTGAACGCCGCGGCCGGTCGCCTCGACCCGTCCCGCAATACCGCCCGAGTTCAGGGGCTTGCCCGTCACACAGGCGCGCGCATTGATGTCTGTGGTATTCATCCGCGCGTATTGATCGGCAATCCACGCCATCTCACGCTCGCCCGTGCCCATGTCGGGTGCGGGAACGTTCTGCGAGGGATGAATGAGATCGCGCTTGGACAGCTCATAGGCGAAGCGGCGCGTGATCCGCTCCAGCTCATGCTCGTCATACTGGCGCGGATCGATACGCAGCCCGCCCTTCGAGCCGCCAAAAGGCGTCTCTACCAGCGCGCATTTATAGGTCATCAGCGCCGCCAGCGCCTCAACCTCATCCTGATTGACGCCCAAAGCATAGCGGATCCCGCCCTTGACCGGCTCCATATGTTCCGAATGGACCGACCGATAGCCGGTAAAAGTCTGGATCTGCCCCCGCAGGCGCACCCCGAAACGCACCGTATAGGTCGCATTGCAAACCCGGATTTTCTCTTCCAGTCCCGGCGGCAGATCCATCAGTCCCACCGCCCGGTTGAACATCATGTCCACTGACTGGCGAAAACTCGGCTCGGTGACTGCAACCATGGCATTTTCCTTTCCCGGCGCGGCCAGAGAATCGCCCGCGCCATTTCCGTTGACCCGACCCTATCGCCGACTTGGTTAACAGAACACCACTTACTGAGCCCTGCGCGGGCGGCTAGCCCATGCTCCGCTCAACAACCAGCGCGGTCAGGATCTCGGCCATGAACCTTGTCTCGCGCGCCGAGGTGACCCCGCCGACACCGATACGCCGGCCAAAGCGCCACCACAGCCCCGGAACCCAGGCACGCGGCTGGCGGCTGCGCAGCCGCACCAGAAACCCGTTCGAAGGCTTGAAGGCCAGAAAACTGCGATCGACGCTGACGATATCCTCGACCCGGGCCAGCAGCCGGCCTTCGGAATCGGCCAGCGTTTCGCGCGTCAGGATAAGCGTCACCGCAGATGCCCGGCGCATCTTGTCAGCGCCCCACAGAACCAGCCCCCCAAGCCCAAGCATGAACGCCTGAAGAACAAAACTGTCCGGCGGGCGGGCAAAGACCACATAGATCAGGATCAGACCAAGCGCCGCCAGAACGCCAACACCGAAATATCGCCGAATGACCGAAGGCGAAACTGTCGCCAGAACCTCATCCATGTCCCGAACTCCCCTTTTGCCGCACCGCCATACCCGGCGCCGGCGCAAAAGACGAGAGGTCAGTTTCGCAGCATCACTTCTTCTCCCGGCGCCTCGGGCTCGTCATCGACCATTTGCGCCGGAAAGCCCGGCGCGGTGACATCCAGCCCCGTCGCCTCCTCCAGCCGCCTGATGATATTGGGCGAAAATTCCCGCGCCCCGTAGCGCGCAATCCCATCGCGGAAGATCTCGATCATCAGCGGGTTCATCTCAAGCGGCACACCGGCCCGGTCCGCCACTTCCTGAAACAGCCCGATATCCTTGAGCACCAGATCCATGGTGAAATTGATATCGCGCGAGCCGTTCAGGATCACCTGACTTTCTGTCTCATGCACAAAAGAATTCCCGCTCGAGATCCGCATCGCCTCATAAGCCACCCCAAGGTCCATCCCCGCCCCTTTGGCCACGGTCAGCGCCTCGGCGCAGGAAATCAGATTGGCCGTGGCCAGAAAATTCGTCAGCACCTTAAGAACCGAAGCCGAGCCCAGATCACCGGTATGCAGCACCCGCCGCCCCATGATCGTCAGGAGCGGCAAGACCCGCTCGAAAACCGCCCTGTCACATCCCGCAAAGATCGAGATATTCCCGGTATCGGCCCGGTGGCAGCCGCCCGAAACCGGGCAATCCACCGCCGCGCCCCCCGCCGCCGCCATCAAAGCGCCCAGCCGTTTCACCTCGGCCTCGTCAGTGGTCGACATTTCCATCCAGATCTTGCCGGGCGAAACCTGCGGCAGCATCTCTTCCATGACCGCCGCGCTGGCCGCCGGGCTGGGCAGGCAGGTGATCACCACATCACAGGCCTGCATCATCGCCGCGGGGCTTACCCCCGCCACAGCGCCCCGGCCCACCATCCCCGCAACCAAAGCTGGGTCCAGATCATGAACCATCAGCTCGATACCATTACGCAACAGACTGCCCGACAATTTGCCGCCGACATTCCCCAATCCGATAAATCCAACCTTCAAAGCCGATCTCCCTCTGCCTGCCCCATCCTCAAAGGCGATCCGCGACCGGTCTGTCCCAAGTGCGACATGGCCCCTTCCTCTTGGAAAAAATATCCCCGCCGGAGGCGCCCCGCCCCGCAAGCTGCAAATTCGCACCCTCAATGCGGAACGCCGCACAGAGGCAAGGATTGTCGCCCGCGCCTTGCGTGCCTAGTTTAACCTCTGACCCCGACCAAGGAGATCCCGATGTCGATCCGCCCCGTCACCCAACTCAGCCCGGCCCGGCCAACCCTCGAAGGCGCCGGCGTCAAGCTGCATCGCGCCTTTGGGTTTCAGGATCCCGACATGCTGGATCCCTTCCTGCTGTTTGACGATTTTCGCAATGACAATCCGCGCGATTTCGCCGCCGGCTTTCCATGGCACCCGCATCGCGGCATTGAGACCATCACCTATGTGCTCAAAGGCACCGTCGATCACGGCGACAGCCTTGGCAACGAAGGCTCGCTCGGGGCGGGCGACGTTCAGTGGATGACCGCCGGCTCGGGCATTTTGCATCGGGAGATGCCGCAGGGCAACGCACAGGGGCAGATGCACGGGTTTCAGCTCTGGGCCAATCTGCCCTCTTCACTCAAGATGACCGCGCCGCGCTATCAGGACGTCAAGGGCGGCGATATTCCCGAAATCATCGAAGATGACGGCACCCGCGTCAAAGTGATCGTCGGCTCGTTCTGGGGCCGGACCGGCCCGGTCGACGGTATCGCCGCCAAACCGCAATATCTTGACATCCATGTGCCAGCGGGCCGCCGGAAGACCTTTCCGGTCGATACCTACCGGCGCGCTTTCGCCTATGTTTTCGAGGGCGGGGGCCTTTTCGCCGATGCCGCGCAGCCGACCGGCGTTCTGCTGGAAAAAGAGGTCATGGGCCGGGAGGTGAACATCCGCGATATGTCGGGCGATCGCACCTTGGTTCAGTTCGGCACCGGCGACGAGGTGACGGTGCAGGCCGGCCCCGAAGGCATCCGGTTTCTGCTGATCTCGGGCGCGCCCATTCAGGAACCCATCGCCTGGCACGGGCCGATCGTGATGAACACCCAGGCCGAACTGGTTCAGGCGGTGAGCGAGCTGAGAAATGGCACCTTCATCCGCCCCGCCCACTGACACGAGCCCCGGGCGCGCGCAACCTGCCGCAAACGTTCAGGCGTTCACCGCCTTGCGCACCATGCCAAGATAGATCTCTTCGACCTGCGCGCGCGACAGGCGGCCCTCTTCTCGATACCATGTCGTGATGCCGGTCAGCATCGCGATGATCGCCATCGAGGCGACCTTGATATCCGGCATCTCGAATACCCCGGCTTTCTGGCCGGCCTCCAGAATGTTCTGAAGCCGAAGCTCATAGCGCCGCCGCAGCCCCTCGATCACCGCGAAATTCGCCGCCGTCAGGTTGCGCAGCTCCATATAGGCGATGAACACCAGATCGGGGCAGTCAAGGTGATAGCGGATGTGAAACCGCGCGAAGGTCTCAAGCCGCATCTGCGGATCGCCATGATCGGGGCAGCGATCCAGCGCGGCCAGCAGATCCTCCATATGCGTCTGCATCAGATCAAACAGCAGCGCCTGTTTGTCGGCGGTGTAATTATAAAGCGCACCGGCCTGCACGCCGACGGCTGACGCAATCTGTCGCATCGAAACCGCCGCATAGCCATGGCGCGCAAAAAGCGTCAGCGCCGCCTGCCTGACGCGCGGTCCGGTGATCTTGGAATGAGAGCCTATTTTCCGTGCCATTTGCCTAGGGTATCTGAACGCGTGTTCATTTCAATCCCAACTTGCCCCCCCTGCTCAGGGGCGTATGATCCGCCTCATGTGGCGTACCCTTGTCCTTTCCCTTGGCATTCTGGCAGCCTGTAGCGAGTTTCCCTCGCTCGACGACAAGGTTTCGGCCGCCGCCCGCGCCGCGCCCTACCCCCGTCTTTTGCCCATACAGACCCTGCTGGCCCGCCCTGCCCCGCCCCGGCTGACCGAAACGGCGGTCGCTACGCTTGAGGCGCGCGCCGCACGGCTCAGACGCAAGGCCGCGGCGCTGCGCGGGCCGGTCATCGATACCAGCGACCGCCAAAGGCTTGGCACTTCGATCCCCCGGTGACATCTCGCGCGTTGCAGCGCCCGCGCGAAGCGGCTAACAGAACGCGGGAATGACACGTGCCAAAGGAACAGCAGATGAGCACACCCCTTCGTCTCGGCATTGCCGGTCTTGGCACCGTGGGCACAGGCGTGGTCAAGATCGTGCGCCGCCACAAAGAACTTCTGTCGGCCCGCACCGGCCGCGAGATCGTGATCTCGGCCATTTCGGCGCGCACCCGCGACAAGGATCGCGGCGTCTCGCTGTCGGGATATGAGTGGGAGGATGACCCCGTCGCCCTGGCGCGGCGCGATGACGTGGACGTTTTCGTCGAGTTGATGGGCGGCTCGGACGGGCCGGCCAAGGCCGCGACCGAAGCGGCGATCGAGGCGGGCAAGGATGTGGTCACCGCCAACAAGGCGATGCTGGCGCTGCACGGTCAGGCGCTGGCCGAGGCGGCCGAGGCCAAAAACCTGCTGATCCGCTTTGAGGCCGCCGTTGCAGGCGGCATCCCCGTCGTCAAAACCCTGACCGAAGGTCTGACCGGCAACGAGATGACCCGCGTGATGGGCGTGATGAACGGCACCTGCAATTACATCCTGACCCGGATGGAAAACGCGGGCCTTTCCTATGAAGAGGTCTTCGAAGAGGCCAGTCAGCTGGGCTATCTCGAGGCCGACCCGACACTGGATGTCGGCGGCATCGATGCGGGCCACAAACTGGCCCTTCTGGCGGCGATCGCCTTTGGCACCCGCGTCAGCTTTGACGCGATGGAGCTTGAAGGGATCGAGCGGATCACCATCGCCGATATCCGTCAGGCCGCCGATATGGGATATCGCATCAAGCTTCTGGGCGTGGCCCAGAAAACCGGCCGCGGACTGGAACAACGGATGAGCCCCTGTCTGGTGCCGACAGGCTCCCCTCTCGGGCAGCTTGAAAATGCCGCCAATATGGCGGTGCTTGAGGGCGATGCGGTGGGTCAGATCGTGCTGCGCGGCGCCGGCGCCGGCGAAGGGCCGACCGCCAGCGCGGTGATGGCCGATATTCTGGACATTGCGCGCGGCATCAGGGTACCGACCTTTGGCCGCCCCGCCGCCCAGCTGGAAAAACCCGTCGCTGCCCGCTCGGCCATGCCCGCGCCCTATTACCTGCGCATGGAGCTGGAGGACAAACCCGGCGCCCTTGCCAAGGTCGCCGCGATCCTTGGCACCGCTGGCCTGTCGATCAACCGGATGCGCCAATACGGGCACACCCAGACCACCGCGCCGGTTCTGATCGTCACCCATAAAGCCCAGCGCGAAGCGGTCGATACCGCGCTCGAAGCGCTTGAGAAAACCGATGTGGTTGCCGGACGCCCGGTGGCCCTTAGAATTGAAGACGTCTGACCGACGACCGTCAGGCGCCCGCAACCCAACAGCTCCGAGGACCCGCAGATGACTGAAGCCCTTGAATTTCACGACCGGATGCTTTCGCTGGGACTGGCCCGCGTCTCCGAAGCGGCCGCGCTGGCCTCGGCCAAGCTGATTGGCCGCGGCGATGAAAAAGCCGCCGATCAGGCCGCTGTGGATGCCATGCGCACCCAGCTCAATCTATTGGATATCCAAGGCGTCGTGGTCATTGGCGAGGGCGAGCGCGACGAGGCGCCGATGCTTTTCATCGGCGAAGAGGTGGGCACCGGCAACGGGCCGGCCGTCGATATCGCGCTGGACCCTCTGGAGGGCACGACACTGACGGCCAAGGACATGCCGAACGCTTTGGCTGTGATTGCCATGGGGCCGCGCGGCTCGATGCTGCACGCACCCGACGTATACATGGAAAAACTGGCCGTTGGGCCGGGGTATCAGACCGGTGTCGTGACCTTGGATATGTCCCCCTCCGAGCGGGTGGAGGCACTGGCCAAGGCCAAGGGCTGCGCAACCGATGACATCACGGTCTGCGTGCTGGAACGCCCCCGCCACGAGGATATGATCGCCGAGCTGCGCACCACCGGCGCCGCGATCCGGCTGATCACCGATGGCGATGTCGCCGGTATCATCCATTGCGCCGAGGCCGAGAAAACCGGTATCGACATGTATATGGGCTCGGGCGGCGCCCCCGAAGGGGTTCTGGCCGCCGCCGCGCTGAAATGCATGGGCGGTCAGATCCACGGCCGGCTGATCTTTCGCAACGACGACGAAAAGGCGCGCGCCCATAATGCCGGGATCACCGACCTTGACCGGGTCTATACCCGCGACGAGATGGTGACCGGCGACGTTATCTTTGCCGCCACCGGCGTCACCGACGGATCGATCCTGTCGGGGATCCGGCGCGAGGTTGACGCGCTGACCGCTGAAACCATCCTGATGCGCTCCAAAACCGGTTCCGTACGGCGGATGACCTATCGCAACCCGACCGGGTGACCACATGGCATTTCTGGGCGTTGAAACCTCTCTGACCGGGCGGCTATGGGTCGGCCCGAGCGATGAGGTTATGCGCCTCTCTGAGGCGATGGAGCAGGACACAGGCCTGCCGCGCGCCCTGTGCCAGACCCTTGTACGGCGCGGTGTCGGCGCCGATCAGGCGGCGGCCTTTCTTGCCCCTGCCCTGCGCGATCTTCTGCCCGACCCGCGCAGCCTGCGGGATATGGAAAAAGCCGCCGCGCGGTTTCTGCAAGCGGTGCGCACGCGCCAGCGCATCGCGATTTTCGCCGATTACGATGTCGATGGCGGATCCTCGGCCGCGCTTTTGATCAGCTGGCTGGGCGAGGCAGGGCAAGAGGCCACGCTTTACGTGCCCGACCGTATCGACGAAGGCTATGGCCCCAATGACGAGGCGATGGCCGCCCTTGCCAAGGATCATGACCTGATCGTCTGTGTCGATTGCGGAACCCTGTCGCATGGGCCGATTGCCGCCGCGCAGGGCGCCGATGTCATCGTGCTGGACCACCACCTTGGCGGTGAAACCCTGCCCCCTGCGCTGGCCGTCGTGAATCCCAACCGTCAGGACGAAAGCGGCGATCTGGGGCATCTTTGTGCCGCCGGCGTGGTCTTTCTGATGCTGGTCGAGGCGAACCGGCAAATGCGCGAAAACGGGCACGCGGGCCCCGACCTCATGGCGCTTCTCGATCTGGTGGCGCTGGCCACCGTGGCCGATGTGGCGCCGCTGATCGGGGTGAACCGGGCCTTTGTGCGTCAGGGGCTGGTGGTCATGGGGCGGCGCCAGCGGCCGGGGCTGGTGGCCCTTGCCGATGCCGCCAGGATGGATGGCGCGCCCACCGCCTATAGCCTTGGCTTTGTTCTGGGCCCGCGCGTCAACGCCGGCGGGCGCATCGGCAAGGCCGATCTGGGCGCACGGCTTTTGGCAAGCCGCGATCCGCATCAGGCCGCGGCCATGGCCGAGCGGCTTGAGCAGCTCAACAGTGAACGGCGCGAGATTGAAGCCGCGGTGCGCGACGCTGCCCTTGCCCAGGCCGAAGAGCGCGGCCTTGACGCGCCGCTGGTCTGGGCCGCCGGCGAAGGCTGGCACCCCGGGGTTGTCGGCATCGTTGCCTCGCGCCTTAAAGAGCTGACCAACCGCCCGGCCGTGGTGATCGGCCTTGACGGGGATGAGGGCAAAGGCTCGGGCCGCTCGGTCAGCGGCGTCGATCTGGGCGCGGCGGTGCAGCGGCTGGCCTCCGAGGGGCTGTTGCTGAAAGGCGGCGGGCATCGGATGGCGGCGGGGCTGAGCGTTTCGCGTGCGGGGCTTGAGGCGGCAATGGCGCGGCTGTCGGAACTGCTGGGCCGTCAGGGCGCGGGCCAGGCCGGACCGCGCGAGCTGAAACTCGACGGGCTTTTGATGCCCGGAGCGGCAAGCGCCGATCTGATCACCCGGATCGAGGCGGCCGGCCCCTATGGCGCCAGCGCCGCCGCGCCGCGTTTTGCCTTTCCCGATCAGGCGATCGCTTTCGCGCGGCGGGTCGGGGCAAGCCACCTGAAAATCGCCTTTACCGATGGTCTGGGCACCAAACTGGAGGCGATTGCCTTCGGCGCCTTCGACGGCCCGCTTGGCCCGGCGCTTGAAAACCACGGCGGCCAGCGCTTTCACCTTGCCGGGCGGCTTGAGCTGAACCGCTGGGGCGGGCGCGAGACGGTGCAACTGCGTCTGGAAGACGCCGCCCCGGCCTGAAACGGCACATATCGCGCGCCGCCCATACCCCGGTTTCAGGCCGCGCCGCGGCGCTTTTCACGCTGTTTGACATTTTGCGGTCAGAAAGCCGAATTTCCGTAAAGAAACCTCTTGCGCGTTGCGGCTGCTTTGCCTAATACGCCCGCACCGTGGCCCGTTCGTCTATCGGTTAGGACGCCAGGTTTTCAACCTGGAAAGAGGGGTTCGATTCCCCTACGGGCTGCCAACGGTGCTTTCCATAAATCCTCGTGCGTCCAGATGGCCAATAAAATAAAGGCTGTATGCGAACTTGCATCCCGATGGGCACTCATGCTTCCGGACGTTGTTGGTATCATTTGTTGGTATCATTCAGCGAGGTCGATACCAACAAATGATACCAACTGAAGCGATGTGCCGAAATGTAGATCCCGGCAGTATCCACGGCGTTCCCAACTAGTTATTTGACATAGAAGACGGGAAACGGAATCGCGCAGATGTTTCACGTCAATATAGTATATTTACTTGACTAGCACATATATAGTGATATTATTGCCCCCGCAGACAGCCTCAGAAAAAGGTAATGAAGCCATGAGTAAAATCAGACACCCCGATTTCGCAATTCGTATGCAACAAGCCTGCGACGGCAACCCAAAAGTACCGCTGCCAAATTACGGCCGCCTCGGATGGTTTGTGGATCAAATCAAGGCCAATTCAGGCGCCGAGGTCACGATAGAGACTATTAGGAAGTGGTTTGCGGGGGAATCCCGACCCCGCCAAAAGCTTATGGCCTCGTTAGCCCAAGTCCTTGAGGTCGATGAGGCGTGGCTATCACTCGGCCGCCAGCCCAAGATTTCGCGGAAGCAGGCGGAGATCCGTGACGCTGCTGCGGATGGTGCGGTGAACTATGTCGCCGGCCTCATTCAGATGTGTGGCGGTCACCCCGCATTTCCAGACGAGAACACTCGGTACGATTTGTCAGCCATTATCCGCGGTGCTCAGTATTTCTTTCATATTGTCGTAGCAGCCGATGGTACATTCAGCGTTCCCATTACGGCCAAAGACGCAATTGTGATTGGACTGATAAAGGTCACTGACTTGCATTACGATCTCTTCGAACTCGATTGGGAAGGAATGAGCGAACGAGGAAAGCGTAAAGGATCACACTTGGAAGTGCCTCAATATGGTTGGAAACAGATCAAGACATTTTCAGAAAGATTTTGATTTTAACACTTATATATGAGATAAATTGATAGTTGCTCGCCAAGGATATAGACTGCGCTTCTCCTTTTGGCCCATCCAGATCGCGAAAGGGGAGGCTCGAAGGCGACCGGAACGCGCTTTAAACTCAAGCCGCCGCCCCCTCCCCGCCAAAACTACCCCAAGCGCCGGATATCAAGGCCGTCCTCGGTCAGACGCTCCTTTACCCGCCGGGCGATGTCGATGGCCTTGGGCGTGTCGCCATGCATGCAGACGGTATCGATCCGCGTGCTGATGCGCTTGCCCGACCGGGTCACGATCGCCCCTTCGCGCAGCATCTGCGACACTCGTGCGGCGGCCTCCTCTGGCTCGTGGATCACCGCGCCCGGCAGGCTGCGGTCGACCAGCGTGGCATCGTCGTTATAGGCGCGGTCGGCAAAGATCTCACCGGCCCAGCGGCAGCCAAGCTCGGCCGCGACCTGTTGCATCGGGGTGGCTGCCAGAACAAGGATCGTCAGATCGGGCGCGATATCCAGAACCGCCTGGTAGCAGATACGCGCCAGCGCGGGATCTTCGGCGGCCATATTGGCCAGCGCGCCATGCAGTTTGAAGTGGTTCAGCACGCCGCCAGCCGCATGCGCCATCGCCTGCGCCGCGCCCAGCTGATAGGTGATCATGTTGCGCAGGCTTTCCGCCGAAAGGGTAATCCGGCGGCGGCCAAACCCCTGAAGATCGGCAAAGCCGGGATGCGCCCCGATCCCCACCCCCCGGGCGATGGCCAGCCGCATAGTCCGGGCCATCACATCGGGATCGCCCGCGTGAAAGCCGCAGGCGATATTGGCCGAAGTGACAATCTCCAGCAAGGCAGGATCGTCGCCCATGGTCCAGTCGCCAAAGCTT
>JASBSV010000006.1 GCA_030148745.1 Paracoccaceae bacterium | reverse complement strand
GTGCCTTCTTTGCGAATGTGGCTTTCCACGACGTCCCAGATGGGCGGGCCTTCGGTGCCTTCGTTCACACTTGCCCAGCCGGCAACGACATAGGTCTGCGCCGGATCGACCAGCTCGCCGGTTTTCAGCATCGTCATTTCGGTGATCCGCTCGCCCTGGGGCTTGTTGATGTCGATCCGGTATCCCATACCGCCGACCCGAACCATATCGCCGCCCTGCTGGTAATAGGGATCGGGGTTGAACAGGTTGTCGGCGACATCCTCAAGGATGATCTTCAGCGTCTCGCCTGTCATCTCGCTGCGGTAGGCGTTGGGATAGCTCATCGAGGTCGCGTTAAAGACATCCTCGCGCGTGATATCCTGACCGGGCAGCAAAGATGCCCCCCAGCGGAAACCGGGCGACAGGGCGATATCGGCCTCCCGCTCGGAAATCAGCGCGTTACAGATCAGATCGTCCCATGTGCCGTTAAAGTTGCCGCGGCGATAAAGCAGGCTGTCGGTCTTTCCGATAACCTCGGCCATTTCCGCCTCATAGGGCGCACGCTCATTGTCGATCAGCGCCTTGATCGTGGGATCGGGCGCAATCACATCCGAAAAGATCGGGATCAGCTTGTGATTGATCGCCTTCAGCTCACCACCTTGCACATCCAGATCAACGCGGCTCAGGAATTTACCGTGGCTGCCGCTGGCGATCAGATAGGTCTTGTTGACCAGCAAAGGCTCGGGCAGCGCATCATGCGTGTGGCCGGTCAGAATGATGTCGATACCATCCACGTTCGAGGCCAGCTTGCGGTCAACGTCAAACCCATTGTGGCTCAGCAGCACGACCAGTTCGGCGCCCGCATCTCGGGCCTCCTGCACGACCTGCGCCATGTTGTCCTGACGCACGCCAAACGAAAGGCCGGGGAACATCCACTTGGGGTTGGCGATCGGCATATAGGGGAATGCCTGACCGATAACGGCAATCTGAACGCCGCCGCGTTCGAACATCTTGAACGGCTCATAGGCGCGCTCGTCCCATTCGGTGTCAAAGATATTGGCACCCAGAAACGGGAAGTTCAGCTCGTTCTCGACGATCTCGTTCACGCGGTCGATGCCCAGCGTGAATTCCCAATGGCTGGTCATCGCATCGGTTCCCAGCGCATTCATGACGTTGACCATATCCTGGCCATCGGTTTTGAGCGCGGTATAGCTGCCCTGCCACGTGTCGCCGCCATCCAGAAGCAACGCGTCCGGCCTGTCGGCGCGAATAGAATTGATAACCGTCGCCGCGCGATCCAGACCGCCCATGCGGCCATATTCGCGGGCAAGGGCGACAAAGTCGGGATAGGCCAGCGCATAGGCTGCGGGCGATCCCTCGGTGATGCCGAATGTCTTCAGAAAGTCGTGGCCGGTGATATGCGGCGGCTGCCCCTTTGCGGCGCCAACCCCGATATTGATCTCGGGCTCGCGGAAATAGACCGGTTTCATCTGCGCATGAAGATCGGTGATATGGATCAGCGTGACATTACCCGAGGTCTCGAAATTCAGCAGATCGTCCTGGGTCAGCGCCTGTTGGGCGGCCAGTTTCGACCAGTTTCCGAAACCCGACGCACCATAAAGTGCGGAGGTGGCCAAGGCGGCCTGTAGAAAGTCACGACGAGAGATCATGTCCGGCTCTTTCAGCTTTGCGCATCACATGCGCATATATGAATTTGTTATTGAACAAAGACCCCGCGCCAAACAAGCGCGGGGTCTTCAATCAGATTAGTTACGAACGGAGGGGGATTCGACCGACAGGCCGTTACCGCGCGAAGCTACATAAAGCTCAAGCGCCTTGAACTCCTCCGAACCCTCTTTGAAGGGCTTGGCGCGCACGTTCTTCATGCACCCCTTAAAGCGGCCCTGAATCGAGTTCAGCTTGGCGTTTTTCAGACGATAGGTCGGAAAGCCATTCACCTGACCCTGCGAGAGGTGGTCGGCGCGGATCATCGTGTCGTAATTGTCTTCGTGACAATTTGCACATGCCAGATCCAGCTGACCGTAGCGGGTATAGTAAATCTCTTTACCCTTCTCCCAGAAAGGCGCGGCAGCACCATCTACAGCAACATCAACCGGCATACCGCGCGACTGAAGGCTGATCAGAGCGGTCACTGCCGTCATCTGGGACCCCGAGTATTTCCAGGGCTCAGCACCCATGCGCGTGGTCCGGCACTCGTTAACCTGCTCTTCCATGGTCTGAAGCTTGCCGTCCTTGATACGCGGCATCTTGGCACGAAGCCCGGCAAAATCCTCGACGTTCTCATGGCACGATGCACAGGACTTGCCTTCACTTCCGTCGACCGTGTTGAACAGATCGATACCCTGATCCAGGAACACAAAACCCGGGTTGTCAAAGTCGTCCAACTGAAGCGCCTGAGTTTCATCCGAACGGAAAACCCAGCCCGAATAGATCTCGTCGAGGTTTTCGACAAAGGCCGGCGCTTTGGTCTGAGTGATCATGGTCTGACCGTCGATCACCAGTTTTGCATTTTCGTCGGCCTGAGCGGCGAAAGCCATACCCATGATCGCCAGTGCTGTGGTCACAAATGGTTTGAAACCCATTCCGCATTCCTCCCTTAAGATACGCCGGTCAGCCGATCGTGATTTTTTTGGACTCTTTGTAGACCGAACCGTCATCGTCATACCAGGTGAAGTCAAAGGTCCCGGACTCGGGTACTTTTGCTTCGAACTGGAAATACGGGTTTGTCGAGATCGCCGGCTCAAGCGTCACGTCGATGACGTTCTGACCGTTGAAATCAGCCGTAAAGCGATTGATGATCGACCGGGGAATGATTTTTCCCTCTTTGTCCTTACGCTGGCCCGACTCCATCTTGTGGCTGATCAGGGTCTTGATCGTGATGACCTCACCTGCTTCGGCCTTTTTCGGGACTTTGACGCGGGGTTTAACACCTTTTGCCATTCTTTAATTCTCCTCAGAGTTCCTTAGCCGCCGCAGCCGCCGATTGTGACTTTGACCGTGGACGAAGCGCGACGGAAACTGCCGTCTTCCATCTTGGCGATGGCAACAACATCCTGCGTTTTTGCCAGACGCATACGCGTCGAAGCGCTGCGCGAACCGCTCAGCGGGCCAAATTTGAACGTTGCAACCTTGGGCGTCGGGTTGCCCGTTGCAAAGACCATGATCTCAGTTGCCCCTTCGGCGGAAACCGCGATCGGAACGGTATTGCCGTTCTCGGCGATTTCTGGCGCGGTCAGATCGATCCCGCCGTCCGTTACGGCAGCACCGCCAGTGAATTCCGCCATGGCATCATCGGCAAGCGATGCAAAAGCGGGCAGGCCGGCGAGGCTGGCAAATGCCAACGTGCCCGATCCCACTGCCAGAAGTTTCCGACGTGTAAGGTTCATTTTAACTCCTCCAAAACTTTCTCTGATCACTCGGTCTTGAGCGTCATCAGGTATGCGACGATATCCTCGACCTGCTGAGCGGTCAGAATGGATTTTCCTGCGAATTTATCGAGCGGGCGGTTATAACCGCTGTCGATATAAAAAGCCGGCATGATGGTGCCTTCGAAGGTTTTCTTCGAATTGCTCACGATCCCGCGAAGCTCGGCCTCGCTCCAGCGCGTGGCGACCCCATCCAGCGACGGGCCCACTTCACCGTGGAACGGCTGATCGGCCATGTCCGAGTTGACGTGACAGGCCAGGCAGTTGCCCTGCTTGCGGTTCAGGAATGCCTTGCGACCGGCGGCCGGGTCACCCGCCACACCGGTAAGTGATTTGGATACGGCACCATCCTGATATACTACGTTCTTAGGCGCGATGACTTCTGCATAGACAGAAGAAGTCCCCAAAAGAAGCGCCGCAACGGCTACGATCGTTTTTTTCATGAGTCCTCCCAAAGACTGTTAACGGTCAAGCTAGCCGAGGTGCGCCTCGACACGCAACAATAAATTCTCTTAATTGAATTTTAATATTTGAACTTGACCCGACAAAGCGCCCCTACCCGCGACGCTCGGCAAGCTTACGCGCGTGATATTTCTGAAAACTTTCGTCACCCTCGTATCCCTTCTCGACGATCCAGTTGAGCATGTTGAAAGTTGTGTACCGCCCGAAAGCGCCGGGCACGACCGCCACCGCCGCGCCGCTTGCCGTGGCGTCAGCAGGCACTTTCTCGGGGAAATAGAGAATCGTGGGCGTGAACAGCATCCCCCATTTCTTGACCATATCCTTCTCGGGCAGGGCAGTACCGTCGAAATCGGTCACTTCGGTGTCGCCGAACATGTTGATCTGCACGACAAAGTAATGATCGGTGATGTATTGGGCGATTTCAGGGATCGGAAAGACCTCTTCATGCATCTTCTTGCAATAGATGCAGCCGCGCTGCTCGATGATCACCATCAGCCGCTTACCCTCGGCATTGGCGTCGGCCAGATCCTCGCGCAGGTCCTTGAACGTGTTGCGCATCCAGGGCGATTTATAAAGCCCGTCGTCGCCGATCTCGGCCGCATGCGCTGACACAGCCATGCTCAGAACCGTCAATATTACAGCTACAAATCGCATATGAGTTCCTCCCGTTTTCAGATCGGCCTAGCGCAGCACTCCCAGATCCGGAGCAATCTGCAAAAGCCAATTTGCGATGTAGTTCATCGAGTTGCTGGCAATCAAAAGGCCAAAGACGATCAGCAGCGCGCCCATGACCTTTTCCACCGTGCCCAGATGCTTTCGAAACTTTGCCATCCACCGCATGAAGGGGCCGACAAAGAATGCGGCAAGGATAAAGGGCAGGGTCATGCCCAAACCGTATACGAACAACAGCAATGCGCCCGAGCCGGCGGTCTCGGCGCCGGCTGCGGTAAACAGGATCGCCGCCAGAACCGGGCCCACGCAAGGGGTCCAGCCAAAGGCAAAGGCCATGCCGATCACAAAGGCGCCGACAAAGCTCATGTTCGATGTCTCGCCTGCCTCGGCGCGAAACTGCCGGTAAAGAAAACCGATCCGGATCAGCCCCAGAAAATGCAGCCCCATGGCAATTATGATGGCCGCCGCGATCCAGCGCAGGATGTCAAAATATTCACGCACCAGCTGGCCGAACATGGTCGCCGTGGCCCCCAGCGCCATGAAAATCGTGATGACACCGGCGGCAAAGAAAACCGCCGAAATCACCGCCCGACGGCGCACCGCACCGCTGATCGGGGCATCGGCCGAAATCTGATTCATCCCGACCCCGGCCATATAGCTCAGATAAAAGGGAACGATCGGCAGAATGCAGGGCGAAAGAAACGACAGCAATCCGGCCAGCGCAGCCCCGAACAAAGAGACGTCAAACATGTTGGACTGCCTAAACTTGATTAATTCATATATTCTAATTATCGTGTTTGTTGCATTCTAGTCAATTGAGGCTGTCATGAGAGCTTTCTCTTCGTTTATTTCCGCAGTCATTCTTGGCTTGGCTATGCTAACCAATGCGGCTGGCGCAGAAACCCGGCTGGTCATGGTCGAGGAACAGGGCTGTGTGTGGTGCGAACGCTGGCTGGCCGAAATCGGGCCGATCTATCCCAAGACGTCCGAGGGCAAAGTGGCGCCGCTGCGGCGTGTCGATCTGGCTGACCCGCTGCCAGAGGATATCAAGTTTTCCGGCAGCCTCAGGTTTACGCCGACATTCGTTCTTGTCATCGACGGGGTTGAGGTGAATCGTATCGAAGGCTATCCGGGGGAAGATTTCTTTTGGGGGCTTCTTGACCGTATGCTTATGGAAGCAAAGGTGGATATGGAAGTCTCGGGGTAAACCGTATAAACGGTGTAGTGTCGATTAAGAAAAGACATGCTCGGGCGGCGGTGCCTGATGGACCGTCCAGTCAGAGCGCGTTTTGCCGAAGGACCAACGCGTGACGCCCGAAGCGGGGTCAGGATTGAGGACGAAGCTGATGGGTCTGCCCGTATTTGACCAAAACGTCTGCGCCGACGATATGGAAAAAATGATGCTGAATGCGACGCGGGCATCCAATTTCCTCAAAGCCATCAGCCATGAAGGCCGGTTGATGATTCTCTGTCATCTCGCGACCGGCGAAAAATCTGTCACCGAACTGGAAGAACTATTGTCGGCACGTCAGGCCGCCGTATCGCAGCAACTCTCGCGCCTGCGCCTTGAAGGGCTGGTCACACCACGACGTGATGGTAAGGCCATATACTACAGCTTGACCGATGACCGTCCAAAACAGATGATAGAGATCGTCTACGATATGTTCTGCAAGGACGACTGAAGGGCGACAAGACGTCCGGGTTCGCGATCAGGGGAGGTAAGGGACGATGTTCTCTTTTATGAGTGACGCCACCGCCGTTGCCTGTTTCGGGCTTTTTGGCGGCCTTCTTCTTGGCCTTGCAGCGCGGCTTGGACGGTTCTGCACACTCGGCGCCATCGAAGACGCTCTTTACGGCGCCAGCGACACAAGGATGCGGATGTGGGGCGTGGCAATCGGCACCGCGATCATCGGAAGCTTCGCCCTGATGGGGCTGGGCCTTCTGGAACCCGACAGCTCGATCTATCTGGGCATGGCATGGAACCCGCTTGCCAGCATCATGGGCGGTCTTCTGTTCGGTTACGGCATGGCGCTTTCAGGCAATTGCGGCTTTGGCGCGCTTGCGCGTCTGGGCGGCGGCGATATGCGCTCTTTCGTGATCGTCCTTGTCATGGGACTGTCGGCCTATATCACGATCTCCGGCCCGCTGGCCTATCTGCGCGTCTGGGCCTTTCCGGTCGATACCAACCCAACGACCACCCCCGGCATCGCCCATGCGCTGTCGCGGGTAACCGGCCTGTCCGAAGTGGCTTATGGGCTGATCATCGGCGCGGCCATCGTCGCCATCGCCTTTTATCGCGGCAAACTTCTGTCCGATCCCAAAAGCATATTCTGGAGCGTCGTTGTCGGCCTTGCCATCGTATCGGGCTGGGCCGGAACCTATTGGATATCCGCCAATGGGTTTGACGGAACCCCGGTTGTATCTCACACCTTCTCGGCCCCGATCGGCGCAACCATGCTTTACGCCATGACCGCCTCGGGCAATTCGCTCAGCTTCGGGGTCGGCTCGGTCGTGGGGGTGCTGGCGGGCGCCTTCATCGGCAGCCTGATCAAGGGGCATTTCCGCTGGGAAGCCTGCGAAGACCCGCGCGAGCTTCAGCGCCAGATCGGCGGCGCCTTCCTGATGGGCGTGGGCGCGGTTGTCGCGGTCGGGTGCAGCATCGGTCAGGGCATCTCGGCCTTTTCCCTGCTGGCCTATAGCGCCCCGGTGACATTCGCGGCGATTTTCGCCGGCGCGGCGCTGGGCCTGCGCCAGCTGATCACCGGGTTTTCGCCGGCCACCTGAGGTTGCCCGCCCGGCATGACATCACTTTAGCGAAACGCCCAGAGACGGCTGAGGATGAAGGTCCCCACCGCCGCCACCCCCGTTGACAGCATCAGCGCCGGCGTCGCCGGCAGCATCCCGGTCAGCGTCAGCAGCGCCAGTAGGCTCTGATTGACGCCAAATCCCAAAAGCGCCACCGGCAGGAACCGTTTGAGCGATCCCATGATCGTGGCCGAATGTCCTGCGAAGGAATACCAGAAATGGCCCCCGAAACTGACCAGAAAGGCAACGCAGAACGCCGCCACATTGGCCAGAAGGGGCGGCCAGCTTAGCGCGATCAGCCCCGCGCCCACGACCATATGCACCAGCGTTGCCACAATACCGATCAGCCCAAAGCGGACCGCCTGGCGCAGGATCATTTCGCCGGCCCCTCGCCCGAAACCTCTTCGGCCACGATGAACCCCGGACGGCCTTTGACCTCGGTAAAGACCCGCGCCAGATACTCGCCCAGAACCCCGATCGAGATAAGTTGAACACCGCCCAGCAGAAACACCGCCACGGCCAGCGTCGACCAGCCCGGAACATCGATCCCGAAGATCAGCGTCTTGACCAGAATCCAGATGCCATAAAGGATCGACAGCACAGCAATGCCCATGCCCAGCGCCGTCCAGACCCGCAAAGGCCAGTCGGTGAATGACGTCAGCCCGGTGATTCCCAGCCGCAGCAGCCCGCGAAACCCGAACTTCGAGGTGCCCGCCTGCCGTCGTTCCAGCTCGATCGGGATCGCCTTGGCCCGAAACCCGACCCAGCCATAAAGCCCCTTCATAAAGCGGTTGCGCTCGGGCAGCGCGATCAGCGCATCAACCACCCGCCGGTCCATCAGCCGGAAATCGCGGGCATCGGGGGGGATCGCCACTTCGGCGCCGATGCTGATCATGCGGTAAAACCACTTTGTCAGCACACGTTTCAAAACCGGCTCATCGGTGCGATGCGCGCGCACCGCATAGACCATTTCATAGCCTTCGCGGCGATGCTCCAGCATCGTCTCAAGATATGACAAAGGCTCCTGCAGATCGGCATCAAGGATAACAACCGCGCCGCCGCACGCCCGCTCCAGCCCGGCCATGATCGCCTGTTCCTTGCCGAAATTGCGCGACAGGCGGATCACCCTGACCGGCGCCTCCCTGACCATTGCCCGGGCCGCTTCAAAGGTCTGATCGCGGCTGCCATCGTCGATGATCAGGATCTCATGGGCGGGCACAAGGCGCGCGGCCTCGGCTTCGACCCGGCGGATCGTCTCGGCAATATTGGCCTCTTCGTTGAAAGCGGGAATGACAAAGGAAAGATCCGGCGCTGTTGCCACGGAAGCCGCCCGTTTGGTCGCGGTTTTTCTCGGGGTGGTGGTCTTCATCCGTTTCCTCCGCCGGCGGCTCTTTCAACAAAGAGCGTATGAGGGCCGATGCGCCCGATCTTCTCAAAACCCGGTCCCAGCAGCCTTGCCGCAGTGTCGGCCTTTGCGCTTTCTACCGCAACCGCGTCGCGCCGGCCATTGCCGGAAAGCGCCGCCAGCGCCGCATCACCCGCGGCATTGCGCGCCTTACCGCGGGTATAGAACTCGCCCGAATAACTGCGCTCGGGCCAATAGGTCAGGCGCAGCGCCGGATCAATTGACTGCACCTTTGCAACCAGCTCCTTTTCCGATCTCAGGCCCAGAGCGGCCGGCACAAAAAAAGCCAAGGCAGAGATCAGCAGATAAAGCGCCGCCATGAACCCCAGCGTTGCGCCCACAACAAGGCGAAGCCGCCGCCCCGGCGCGCCGCGCATATCCGCCCAGAGCGCCGTCAACAAAAGCGCCGCCGCCGGAAGCCCGGGCAACACATAGGACGCCAGAATATTGGCCGCCGGCGTGAACAGGATCAAAGGCGCCAGAAGCCACAACAAAAGATAGCTGTACCAGCCGTCCCCATCACCCCGGAACACCCCGCCCAGCCGGGCAGGCCGCGCCATCAGCGCAAGGGCGAAAATCGTCCATGGCAGAAAGACAAGCGGCAGAAACGCCCAGATTGTTCCCTTGGGCCTTGCATGACCCGCGCCATAAAGATCGCCCTGCCAACCCGAGACGACAAACCGCTCGTAATGCTCGCCGATGATGAAATAGCGCAGAAAGCCGGGCGTTTTCAGCTCGGCCGCGATATACCACGGCAGCGCCAGAACCAGCGTCAGCGCCAGGCCCGAGATCCAGGGCAGCCGCGCCAGAAGCCGCCAACGGTTGCCGATCAAAACCCAAAGGCCGATCGGCATCGCCGTCAGCACAATGGCCACCGGCCCCTTGGCCAAAAGTCCCACCGCCAGCCCGGCAAAAAACACATAAGCCCCAAGCCGCGCCCGCGCGCCCCCGCTGACCGCGCGGTGAAATCCGACCATGGATGCGGTGGTGCCCAGAACCATCGCCATATCGGTCATCACAAAGCCTGCGGAGACAAAGAACAAAACCGCCGAGGCAAGCACCACGGTAGCAACCAGCGCCTGATCCGCACCCCGATTGACCCGGGCCCAGTCATAAAGCAGCCACAGAACCCCCAGACCGGTCAGCAGAATGAAAATCCGCGCGCCGAACGGGCCAACCCCGAACAGCGCCATCCCGATGGCCGACAGCCATGTGTGCAGCGGCGGCTTACCCCAGAACGGCACGCCATAGTCGAATTGCGGGGTGATCCAGTCGCCGGTTTCCACCATTTTGCGGGCAATCTCGGCATAGCGCGCTTCGGTGGTATCGGTGAACGGCAGCCACAACAACATGATCAGCCGCACAACCAAAAGAGCGCCCAGCGCGATCCACAGCCATTTTCGATCCTGCGCGCTCAGCGCAAAGCGGCCCGGCCCCTTGGGCAGGGTGGTTTGCGATCTGCTCTCTGGCGTGGCTGTCATGGTCACTCCGATTAACGTCCGGTATTGATCAGATGCTTGCGCAGGATGGTCGGAACCGCAAAAATTGGCAATCACCGGCTGCCAAAGACGCCCGCCCGCTGCCTTTTGATGGCGCGCCGGGCGAAAAGCAAGCCCGCCGCGACAGCGCTGGCAACCTCTGGCCGGGCATGGACAAATTTACCGCGATCGACCACTCTGCCGCCGATTTCGGGGGACGCATATGAAAGCAGTGATCGCAGGCGGCGGCATCGGCGGAATGACAGCCGCGATTTGCCTTGCGCGCATCGGCTGGCAGGTCGAGGTTCTGGAACAGGCCCCCGAAATATCCGAGATCGGCGCCGGCCTTCAGATCAGCCCCAATGGCACCCGTATTCTGGCGGAAATTGGCGTTATGCCGCTGCTGCAGGACACGATGTTTCAGCCCGAAACGATCGAGATGCGCATCGGCGCAACGGGGCGGCAGATCTTTCGCCTGCCGATCCGGAAGGCGGCGACAGAGCGTTGGGGCGCGCCCTATATTCAGATCCATCGCGCCGATCTTCTGGCGGCGCTGACACGGCGGGTTTCCGATTTTCCGGACGCGGCCCTGCGCGTCAACTCAAAGGTCACCGGCTATCGGCGCAGCGACCGGAGCGTCAGCGTGACGCTTGCCGGCGGCGCGGCGATAAAGGCCGATCTGCTGATCGGCGCCGATGGCATCCATTCGGCGGTGCGCACGGCCATGCTTGGCCCCGACCGGCCCCGCTTTACCGGCAATGTCGCATGGCGCGCGGTGGTGGATGCCGATGCCCTGGGGGATCTGGCGCCGCCGCCGACCGGCTGTATCTGGGCCGGGCCCGGCAAACACGCGGTCACCACGCGCATTCGCGCCGGCAGGATGGTCAACTTCGTGGGCATTGTCGAAACCGACCGCTGGGACGGTGAAGGCTGGAGCATCGAGGGCAGCAAAGAAGCGGCCCTTACCGATTTCGGCGGATGGAGCCCGACCTTCACCGCCATCATCGAACAGACACCCCGGCTGTTTCGCTGGGCACTTTGTGATCGCGCGCCGCTGCCGCGCTGGTCCGACGGGCCGGTTGCGCTTTTGGGCGACGCGGCGCACCCGATGCTTCCCATGATGGCGCAGGGCGCGGTTCAGGCAATCGAAGACGGCTGTGTCCTGGCCCGCGAACTGGCCGGCGAAGGCGCCCCCGCCCTCGCCTGTCAGCGCTATTTCAATGCGCGCATCGACCGCGCCACGCGCATTCAGGCGACCTCTGCCGCCAATGCGCGGCTGTTCCATCGCCGCGGCGCTGCGGCGCAACTGGCCAGTTACGGGCCTATCTGGCTGGCCGATAAGCTGATGCCGGGGCTACTTTTGGCGCGCAACGACTGGATTTACGGCCGCGGCTAATCCCCCGCCCGGCAGCGCGCGGCGCAAACGATAGCTTCTGATGTCGGTTTCAGACAGGACGCAGGGCACCGCCAGCCAACATTGTTGATCCCATCAGGGAGACGGCGATGAACACCCATTATCGCGACAAACGCAAGATCGACCCCAGCCGCGGCGACAGATTGGGCGACGGCACCCCCAATGATGCCGACCGGATCGAGATCGGCCCGACCCTTCTCGCCTTTGCCGAATGGGCCGAGGCTGGGCTTGCCCTTCCCGATCTTGCGGCGATGCGCGACTATCGCTGGCGCCGGCTGACCCGGCACATTACCGATCGCGGCTATGGCGGCCTTTTGATGTTCGACCCGCTCAACATCCGCTATGCCACCGACAGCACCAACATGCAGCTTTGGAACACCCACAACCCGTTTCGCGCGGTTCTTCTGTGCGCCGACGGCTATATGGTGATCTGGGACTACAAGAATGCGCCCTTCCTGTCCTCCTTCAACCCGCTGGTGCGCGAGGTGCGGGCGGGCGCCGATCTTTTCTATTTCGACCGGGGCGACAAGGTGGACGCTCAGGCCGATGTCTTTTCCAACGAGCTGCGCCTTTTGCTGGACGAACATGCGCCGGGCAACATGCGGCTGGCGGTTGACAAGGTGATGCTGCACGGGCTGCGCGCGCTTGAGGCGCAGGGCTTTGAGATCATGGAAGGCGAGGAGGTGACCGAGAAATCCCGCGCAGTCAAAGGCCCCGACGAAATCCTTGCGATGCGCTGTGCCAGCCATGCCTGCGAAACCGCCGTGCGCGCGATGGAGGATTTCGCCCGCGCCAACACACCGCTGGGCCAGACATCCGAGGATGACATCTGGGCGGTGCTGCACGCCGAAAACATCCGCCGGGGCGGCGAGTGGATCGAAACGAGGCTTTTGTCATCGGGCCAGCGGACCAACCCATGGTTTCAGGAATGCGGCCCGCGCACCACCCAACCGAACGAGATTATCTCCTTTGATACCGACCTGATCGGCGCCTATGGCATCTGCGTCGACATCTCGCGCTCGTGGTGGATCGGCGACCGCGCCCCGCGCGCCGATATGATCTATGCCATGCAACACGCGCATGAGCATATCATGACCAATATGGAAATGCTGCGCCCCGGCGTAACCATCCCCGAACTGACCGCTGGCTGCCACCGGCTGGATGACAAATATCAGGCTCAGAAATACGGCTGTCTGATGCATGGGGTCGGGCTTTGCGATGAATGGCCGCTGGTCGCCTATCCCGACAAGGCAGTGCCCGGAGCTTTCGACTATGCACTGGAACCCGGCATGGTTTTATGTGTCGAGGCCTGCGTGGGCGAGGTGGGCGGCGATTTTTCGATCAAACTGGAAGATCAGGTGCTGATCACCGAAACCGGGTATGAGAATTTGACCCGTTATCCTTTTGATCCGGCACTCATGGGCCGCTGACGCCCCGCACGCTGCTTAAAGCATTTCGCGTTAAACCTGAATCACCTAACTCTGCCTGAAATCAAAGATTTCAACGCGTTATGTGATGCTGAATGCCTCAAGTTAAACGCGAAACGCTTTAGAAAAACCCGCGCTCCTTGGCGATCATCGCCGCATGGGTCCGGTTGCGCGCGCTCAGCTTTCGGCAGAGCGTTCTGACATGGAGTTTCACCGTCACCTCCTGCAGGCCCAGGTTGCGGGCAATCTCCTTGTTCGCCAGCCCTTGGGTCAAACCCTCAAGAACCTGCTCTTCGCGCTTTGAAAGCTTAGGCAAGGCTGGACGGGCCGCCGCCCCGGCCTGCTGCGCCATAAAGTCGTCGTCGACAAACACCTCACCCGCCGCCATAAAACGCACCGCGCTGATCAACGCCCCGGCCGGCATCGTCTTGGGAAGAAAGCCCGCCGCACCCTTGGCAAGGGCAGCCTCGGCCACGGCGCTATCCGCAGTGCCCGAGATCAGCCCGACGGGCCTGTCGCTGTTTGCAGCACGCGCGCGCTTCATCCCTTCAAGGCCATTCATCCCCGGCATGGTGTAATCGAGCAGGACAACATCATAGGGGCCCTTATCGCGGATAAGGTCAATCGCCCCGCCCAATGTGGATGCGGTATCAACCCGGGTCTGCCCGTCGCTCTGTAAATAAGCGGCGATGATATCTTTTACCAGGTCGTGATCATCGGCAATTAACACATTCATCGACGTCGGCCTTTTGTCTTTCAAAGAAAATTCTGCGTCACCGGTATTAGCAATAGCATAAACCCATTTCAAAAATGCCATTGCAATTTGTCGAATAACTCCGGTTACGCCGGAGATACCCATTACCATAATGACATATTCAAGAAGGGTTGTTTGTTCAGGCTGTCTGTATTAGCTCATCTTCAGCTTTCTAAATTGCGGCGTTTATGCTAGGAATCCGGCGCGGCCTTTCGACACCTGCAACGTGTCAATATTGCGGCAATGGCTCCCCAAAATCGCCACAATTAGAATAAATCTTTAGGAGAATACAAATGTCAGCTCTTGCACCCACGCAAATCCTGTGCCGCGGCGCCACTGTAATCGCGATGTTCATGGCCCTGACGGCGGCCGCTTTCGGCCAGCAACTTGCCCAGCCGTCCCAGCAGGTGCTGTTGACCGTCTCCGGCAAGATCAGCGTTATGAACGTCGGCGACACCGCTCAGTTCGACATGGCCGCCTTGCAGAAACTGCCCGCGACCGAGTTTGAAACCACGACCACCTGGACCGAGGGGCCTCAGACGTTTCGCGGCGTATCGCTCAAAGCGCTGCTTGATTATCTGAAAGCATCGGGCACCACGCTCAGCGCTTCGGCGATCAACGATTACAGCGTCTCCGTACCGGTCTCCGATGCTGTCGAAAACGGTCCGATCATCGCCTATCTGGCCAATGGCAAGCCGATGCACCGCCGCGACAAAGGACCGCTTTGGCTTGTTTATCCGTATGACGCAAATCCCGCCTATAAGTCCGAGACGATTTATGGCCGCAGCATCTGGCAGTTGGATCGCATAGAAGTGAAATAACCCCACGCAATTGAAAACCGGACCGATGGCCCGTATGGCAATGAACGCTAAAATAAATAAAAAAAGATCGATGTCGGTTTGGCTCAAGGTCACTCTGGGGCTGGTGGCTGTTGTAATTGCCGCGACCGTCATTTCCCTGTCGGTGCTTCTGACAAACCGGATCAATGCGCTGCGCACGGCCCCTCAGGATAGTGCCCAATGGAACATCTCGCGTCTTGAGATTGACTTTCTGAAATTACGAAATGCCGTTCTTCTAGCCGATGCAGGCGAGACGGGGCTTGATGAGGTTCGGCTTAGGTTCGATATATTTTTCAGCCGGGTAAACATCCTAAAGAAAAGTCAGTCGGTAAAATGGGTCCTGAAAACCGCCGCCGAGAAAGAAAAATTTCTACAGCTTACTGACTTTCTCGACCGAAACGTTTCGCTGATCGACAGCCCCGATCCCGTTCTTCTTGCGCGGATGGGCGAGTTGCGCGCGCAGGTTGATCAGATTTCGGATATCCCCACCCGCCTGTCTCTCGACTCGATCGAGTTGATGGCGACGCGTTCGGATGCCAAGAGGCTCGAAATCATCCGGATCATGGAATCCATTGCGCTGACGCTCATGGCCCTGTTTCTGGCGCTCGGCATCGCGATCTTCATATTGCGCAGTCAAAAGCGCAGACTGAACGCCACCACCTCCGAAATCGGGCGCGCCAATACCCGGCTGGCATCCAGCCTGCGCGCCTCACTCGATGCGATTGTCGTTGTCACCGAAGACGGCAGGATCATCGACTTCAACGGATCGGCCGAACAGGTTTTCGGATGCAGCCGGGCCAAGGTTATCGGCTGGAATTTTTTCGATACATTCGTTCCCGACCGGCTGCGCGAGTCCTACCGCCAAAGGGTCCGGAACTGGCGCGACGGCACATCGCCCAGCCGCATCGACGCCGGGCGGTTCCAGATTTTCGGACGCAACTGGCAGGGCCATGAAATGCCGATGGAAATCTCTATCGGCTCGGCGACCGGCGAAGAGGGGCAGATTTTCATCGCCTATCTGCGGGACATTACCAAAGACATCGAAAAGGAAGATCAGCTTCTTGTCGCCCGCGACGAAGCCCTTTCCGCTTACAAGGAAAAATCCCGGTTTATTGCGGTGATGAGCCATGAGATGCGCACGCCTCTGAACGGAATGGTCTCGGCCCTAGATCTGCTGCGCGAAACAAAGCTCGACGACGAACAAAGCGATATCCTGAAGGCGGCGGAAACCTCGGCCGAGATCCTGATAGGTCACGTCAACGACGTTCTGGATATTGAACGGATCGAAAGCTCGGTCTCGCCCGATGACGTAACCCCGGTCGACATCGACCCGCTGTTGTCGGGTGTCGTCGGCACGCTCAAGGCGATGGCCGATGCGCAGGAAACAACACTGAAAACCCTGCGCGACGGCGCGGCGATTGATACGGTACGCACCGACCGGCGCGCAATTCAGCAGGTGCTTTTGAACCTTGTGGGCAACGCCATCAAGTTCAGCCCGGGCGGAACCGTCACCCTTGGCCTGACGGTCATGGAAACCGGCCCCGACACCGCGCGGCTTGATTTCAGCGTCACCGACAATGGCAAGGGTATCGAGGCGGCCGATATCGAAAGGATATTCGAGGATTTCGTGACCGTCGATTCCTCCTATGAACGTCAGCAACAGGGCACCGGTCTGGGCCTTGGGATCGCGCGGCGCCTTGTTGATCGTCTGGGCGGGACGTTGCACTGCGAAAGCGCCCCGAACGTCGGTAGCGTGTTCAGCTTTTCGGTGGATGTCGCCACAAAGGATGGCGCCCCCGCGCAAGAAGCTCAGACGCCCGATGACGGCGCGCAGACAGACGAAATCGGCCAATTTTCGATACTGCTGGTCGATGATAACGCGATCAACCGCGACCTTCTGCACCGGATTCTGGCCAATCGCGATCAGCTGGTGGACGAGGCGCGCGACGGGCTGGAAGCCGTGCGCATGGCCAGTAAAAAGCGCTATGATATGATCCTGATGGACATCAGCATGCCCAACCTCGACGGTCTGCGTGCCTGCGAAATGATCCGCCGCCACGGAAGCTTGTCACGCCAGACCCCGATCTATGCGGTCACATCGCACGCCCTGTCACAGGACCGGCGCCGGTTTCAGAACGCCGGGATGGACGGGACGCTGACCAAACCGATCCGATCGGGCGATGTTGAAGCGCTGCTGCGCAGTTTTCAGGCCGGAAACCGCAAGGCCGCGGCGATAACGCGGGCACCAAAGCGCAAGACGGCGCTGCAAAAGGACGCCGGGCAACTGCCGCTGATCGATGATCTTCAGATAGCCGATCTCATCTTGGTCTTCGGCGATCAGATGCCGCAAAAAACCGAAGATTTCATCGAAATGTTTTCCGATGACATGCGCGATCTGTCGCCCGGCAGCCCGCTGAACGAGATCCAGAAAAAGGTTCATGAGATGGCCGGCATCGCTGCCGCCTTTGCCAGCCCCCGCCTTCACGCGAAACTGGGCGAGATCGAAACCGCCTGCAAAACCGACAAGCCCGAGCTTGCCCGCAGCATTCTGGACAACGAACTTGCAGCGGTCTGGGCTCTGACCAAAGCGGCGCTGGAACAGGCGATCAGCGATCAGGCCAAGGCCGTTTGACCGTCGCACCGATACGAAAGGTCCGGCGCGGGCGCGTCGGGCGCGCCTGTCCGGCATCTTTCTTCTAACGGGTGATTTGGTAGCGGAGGAGGGACTTGAACCCCCGACACGCGGATTATGATTCCGCTGCTCTAACCAGCTGAGCTACTCCGCCACTGCCGCGGTTGATTAGGTTAGGGTGTGCAAGGCGTCAAGGGGGAAAGCTTGGCTTGATGCGATATCTTGCATCATATTTTCGCCCCGCCGCAGCCAGCCCGCAACGTAAAGGCAGGTGCCGGGCGGCAACCATCGCTGCCACCCGGCGAAATCCCGGCGCGGGCGGAGTTTATCCCGCCGTCCGGGGAAGGTTTTGTCACTCTTCGATTGCGATGGGTTTGACCACCGGCTTGCCATCTACGATGACCGGTTTGTCATTGGCCACACCCGAGATCCCGAATTCATAGACGCCCATCTTGCCGTCATCGACGTGAAGCATGGCGATCACCTTGTCGCCCTCATAGGGACCGGTCAGCGGGACATAGACGTTTTCGGTCGTGCCTGCCTTGACATAGGTGTGCCCGATCGAGGCGGGAACCACCGGTTTGCCGTCCTTCATGGCATGGATAACCACCCAGCCATCGGCGGCGGCGGTCACGGATTTGACCACGACAGCGTGGCTCAACTCCTGCTTTTGGGTCTCAAGCCCGTTCGGGGCATGGGCGGCGGCAAAGGCGGCGCCGGTGGTGACGGCCAAAGCGGCAAGGCTGACTGCGAATTTCTTCTTGGTGTTCATAGGATCGCTCCTGTAACTGTTGATGGCACCGCGTCATGCGGCGCCTGTGGGGTAAACGCCGGTAAGGCCCGAACCCTTCCGCCAAATTTCTTCACGGTTTCGTGATGCAAAAAACCGGCGGCGGCAGGGAATGAAACACCCCGCCGTGTCGTAACACTCAGGAACCCTGTTTCCGGAGGCCCCATGCCGACACCCGACGCTCTTGCCCGCGAGGCCGCCGCGATGAAGCGCTATGCGATCACGCTGACGCGCGACATGGGCGCGGCCGAGGATCTGGTGCAGGACTGTATGGAACGGGCGCTGCACAAATGGACCCTGCGCCGCGAGGGTGTGCCGCTGCGCAGCTGGCTCTTTACCATGATGCGCAATCTGCATGTCGATGGATGGCGCCGGGCCAGCCGGCAAAGAACCGTCTCGCTGGAAGATCAGGAAACCCCGCCGCAGCTACCCCCGAACCAGGAACATCATGTCGAGCTGAACCGCCTTCTGCGGCAGGTGATGGACCTGCCCGAAGATCAGCGCGCCGCGCTGGTGCTGGTTACCGTCGAAGGTTTCACCTTTCGCGAGGCGGCCCAAACCCTCGGCGTGCCCGAAGGCACCGTGCTAAGCCGCGTCAGCCGCGCCCGTGCGGCGCTGCGCAAGGCCACCGGCACGACGACCACCCCCAAGCTGAGGAGCGTGAAATGAGCAGCGCCCGGGACAAAATCCGCGAAGAGGATCTGATCGCTTATGTCGACGGCATGCTGTCGCCCGAACGCCGGCAAGAGGTTGAAACCTATCTTCAGGCAACGCCCGCGGCCGCCCGCCGGATCGAGACCGACAAGGCAATCGCCGCCGATCTGCGCCGCGCTTTCGCCGGGCTGATCGCCGAGGCGCCCCCGGCCATGCCGCGCGCTGCCCGCCGCGCTCCCGCGCCGCTGGCATGGGCCGCCTCGCTTGCGCTTGCGCTTTTGATCGGCGGCGCCGCGGGCTGGTTCCTGCGCCCGGGCGGCGCGCCGCTTGCCCCAGCCACCGGGCTGGTCGCCGAAGCACTGGCCGCGCATCGCACCTTCGTGGTCGAGGTCGCGCACCCGGTCGAGGTGACGGCACAGAACAAGGGCCATCTCGCCACATGGCTGACCAACCGGCTGGGGCGGCGCTTTATCGTTCCCGATCTGCGGCTGGCGGGGCTTTCGCTGGTGGGCGGGCGGCTTCTTCCCTCGCCGACGGAACCGGCGGCGCAGCTGATGTATCAGGATGCCACCGGCCAGCGTGTCACGCTCTATCTAAGGCGCGGCAGCGATGGCGACCCCAGCTTCCGCTTTGCCCAGACCGCCACCGAACAGGCCTTTTACTGGAGCGATACCGACTTTGGCTATGCCCTGACCGGCGCCCTGCCCCGCAACCGGCTTCTGGAAATCGCGCATCTTCTGCAGGCGCAGTTCGAGGATAAGGGCGCGCCGACCTGACCCTTTGGCACCGGCGGGCGGGCCCTCAGGCCATGCGGATCGGCTGGGTGAACTCATTTCTGGAGGTGTGCAGGCGCACATGCTGCATGAAATGGCGCGCCATGCGTGACAGCGGCCGGTTGTCGGGCACCACGAAATAAACCTGAAACGAGATCGGCGAGGCAAAGCGGCGAAACTCCAGCTCGCCGCGGTTTTCCTGAATGGCCGGAAAAGGGTTGACCACCGCAACCCCTAGCCCAGCGCGCACCAGATCGATCGCCGCCGCCGAGGTTGAAACCTCGGCCACCAGCCTTGGCGCCGATCGCGCCTCCAACAGCACCCGGTCCAACTGCGCACGGCGGGCGTGCCGGTTGATGAAGGCGACAAAGTTCTGCTGGTCAAGGTCCTGCGGGCGGACCGTTTCGCATTTGCTCAGCGGGTGACCGGGCAACATGACACAGGCCGCCTCGGCGCGCAGAAACGGGATCAGTTTCACGCCATTGCGCGTCATCTCGATCCCGACAATGCCAAGGTCATAACGGTTGTCCTGCACCCCGCTGATGACAGCCTCTGACGTGCCGATCTCGAGGCTCAGGAAATATTCCGGCCGCGCGCTCAGAAAACTTGCCACATGCCCGGTCAGAAAACGGTTTGCGAAACTGGGCGGCGCCATAAGGCGCAGGCTGTTGCCGCGCTGCTCGGTCGGCCCGTCCAGCCGGTCCAGCGCCTCAAACAACGCATCCAGCCGCGAGTTCAGCTCAACCGCCGCCATCGTCGGCTTGAGCCGCCCGCCCACCCGTTCAAAAAGCGACCGCCCGATCCGCCCTTCAAGGGTCGAGATCGAGCGGCTGACAGCCGATTGCGACAGCCCCAGCCGCCGCGCCGCCGAGGCGGTCGTGTTGCCCTCCATCACGGCGCGCAACGCTTCATATTCAGGCAGGGAATGCCAGTTTTTCCGGGGCATGAGATATACGATAAAAACTCATTGTTATATGATCAAAGATCATCATCAAGGGGCTGGCCCCTGTCAACATTTGATTGATAGGCTCGCATCGGACAGGGGTGTGACATTGACAGAAATTTCATGGGCCCCCCGATGTTTCAGATATGGGGTCGGGTGTGCCGAATAACACCGAGCCATTGATTTTCGATGGCCATAATGATGTCCTTTTGAAGCTTTCGCTGAACGGTGGCCGCCGCGCGACCGATGATTTCGTGAATGGCGACAGCGGCCATATCGATGCCCCCCGCGCCCGAAAGGGCGGCTTTGGCGGTGGCTTTTTCGCGGCCTTTGTGCGCTCTGCCGAAGATCGCGACGGCAAGATTGCCGAAATGACCAAACCGCAATATGACCTGCCGCTGCCCCGGCCGGTGGCGCAGGACACCGCGATGGCCACGGTGATGGAACAGCTGGCGATCCTGCTTGAGCTGGAACGTACAGGCACCGTCGCGATCTGCCGCACCGCCGCCGATATCCGCGCGGCCTTTGCCAGCGGACGCATCGCCGCGATCATGCATATCGAGGGCGCCGAGGCGATCGACCTCGATCTTCATGCCCTCGATGTACTCCACGCCGCCGGTCTGCGCTCGCTCGGGCCGGTCTGGAGCCGTCCGAACATCTTTGGCCACGGCGTGCCCTTCCGCTATCCCAGCACCCCCGATATCGGCCCCGGCCTGACGGCGGCGGGGCGGCGGCTTGTTGAAAAATGCAACGATCTGAAGATCATGATCGATCTGTCGCATCTGAACGAAAAAGGCTTTTGGGATGTTGCGGCCAACAGCGACGCGCCACTGGTCGCCACCCATTCCAACGCCCATGCGATTTGCCCGCACGCGCGCAACCTGACCGATAAACAGCTTGCCGCCATTGCCGAAAGTGATGGTATGGTGGGCCTGAATTTCGCGGCCGCCTTCCTGCGTGAAGACGGCCAGATGAATGGCGATGTTCCGCTTGAAACGATGCTGCGCCATCTGGACCATCTGATTGGTGCTCTGGGCGAGGATCGCGTCGGCCTTGGCTCGGACTTCGACGGCGCCGTCATTCCGCGGGCGATAGGCGATGTTGCCGGCCTGCCGGTTTTGCGGGCAGCGATGCTTGCACATGGCTATTCAGAGAAACTTTTGGCGAAGCTGTGTCACGAAAACTGGCTTCGCGTCTTGGACAAGACTTGGGGCGAAGGCAAGAAACCATAAGAGTTTCGAACTAACAACGACAGAGAGGACGAATAAAATGAGACCATTTTCAAATCTATTGGCCAGCGTCGCACTGGGGCTGGCGGTGGGGGTTACCGGCCTTCCCGCATTCGCCGAAACGCCCGCCAACATGCTGGTGATCGCCAACCGGATTGACGATATCACCACCCTTGATCCCGCCGAAAGTTTCGAGTTTGCCGGCGGCGACGTCAGCCGCAACATCTATGGCAAGCTGGTCAATTTTGACCCCATGAACCTTGATGCCGGCTATGGCCCCGATCTGGCGGCAAGCTGGACCGTCTCCGAGGACGGCAAGACCATTACCTTTACCATGCGCGACGGGGTCAAGTTCCAGTCGGGCAATCCCGTCACCGCCAAGGACGCCGAGTTTTCACTGCGACGCGCGATCATCCTGAACAAAACGCCCAGCTTCATCCTGACCCAGTTCGGCTTTACCCCCGAAAACGTCGACAAGACCATCGTCGCCAAGGGCAACACCCTGTCGATCACGACCGACAAGAAATTCGCAACCTCGTTTGTTCTCAACAGTCTGACCGCCACCATCGGCGGCATCGTCGATATGAAAGAGGTCATGGCCCATGAGGTCGACGGCGATATGGGCAACGCATGGCTGAAAACCCACACCGCAGGCTCGGGTGCCTACACTTTGGTCAGCTGGAAACCCAACGAAAGCGTGACGCTTCAGGCCAACCCCAATTTCTATCTGGGCGCACCGGCCATGAAACGCGTGATCGTGCGCCACGTTCAGGAAAGCGCAAGCCAGCGCTTGCTGCTGGAAAAAGGCGACATTGACGTGGCCCGCAACCTCAACCCCGAGGATGTCAAAGGCATCACCGGCGAAAAGGGCATCGCCATAGACAGCGAATTGCGCGGACGGATCATGTATATCTCGCTGAACCAGAAACACCCGATCCTGTCCAAGCCCGAGGTTCGCACAGCGATCAAATACCTGATCGACTATAAGGGGATGCAGGACAGCTTCCTGAACGGCCAGTATACGATCCACCAGAACTTCCTGCCGGCCACCTTCCTTGGCGCAATTGACGATGCGCCCTATTCGCTGAACGTGGCCAAGGCCAAAGAGCTTCTGGCAAAGGCCGGTGTCGGCAATTTCGAGATCACCGCAGGCGTTCGCGAGGCGCAGGAACGGCTTGAGATCGCGCAATCGCTGCAGAATACCTTTGCTCAGGCGGGGATCAAGCTGAACCTGACAGTCGGAACCGGCAAGCAGATCCTGTCAAAATATCGCGCCCGCGAGCTGGATATGTATATCGGTGCCTGGGGCCCTGATTATCCCGACCCGCAGACCAACGCAGGAACCTTTGCCTATAACCCCGACAATTCGGATGCGGCCAAGGCCACCGGCCTTCTGGCATGGCGCAACTCCTGGGATACCGGCGGGCTGACCCAACAGGTCGAAGCCGCCGTTGTCGAAGGCGACCGCGCCAAGCGGGCAAAGATGTACGAAGACATGCAGCGCGAATTCCTGAAAATCTCGCCCTTCGGCATCATGTTCCAGAAGATCGAACAGACCGGTCGCCGCGACAATGTCAAGAACCTCAACCTTGGAGGCGCCATCACCGCCGTCTCATACTGGCCGGTAACAAAATAAATGGCACTGACTGAAATCAATGGAAAGGGCCGGCGCAGACCGGCCCTTTCTGGTCGCTTCATGCTGCGGGTCCTGAAAACACTGGCCTCGATCGCGGTCACGATGCTGGGCCTTCTGCTGGTCACATTCGTGATCGGTCGGGTCATGCCGATTGACCCTGTCCTTTCCATCGTGGGCGAAAGCGCCACCAAGGCCACCTATGACGCCGCGCGCGCCTCAATGGGTCTGGACAAGCCGATCGTGGTGCAATTCCTGATCTACATCTGGGACGTCATCCACGGCGATTTCGGATATTCGCTTTTGACCGCCCGGCCCGTCGCCGAAGACATCGCCCGGGTCTTTCCTGCGACGCTGGAACTGGCCACCCTGGGCACCATGATCGGTGTCTTACTGGGCGTGCCGCTGGGCGTTGTTGCCGCCGTGCGCCGCGGATCATGGATCGATCAGATCGCCCGCATCGTCGCGCTTGTGGGCTATTCGATGCCGATCTTCTGGCTTGGCATGATGGGGCTTTTGGTCTTTTACGGCACATTGGGATGGGTCGCGGGGCCCGGCCGGGTCGGCATCTTTTACGTCGACATCGTGCCCCCGGTCACCGGCATGATCCTGATCGACAGCATCCTTGCCCGGAACTGGGAGGTTCTGCAAAACGCCATCAGCCATATCATCCTGCCCGCGTCGCTCCTTGGCTATTACAGCATGGCCTATATCAGCCGGATGACACGCTCTTTCATGCTTGAGCAGCTCAGTTCCGAATATATCACCACCGCCCGGGTCAAGGGCCTGCCGGAACGCACGGTGATCTGGCGCCATGCGTTTGGCAACATCAAGGTGCAGCTGATCACGGTTATCGCGCTCAGTTACGCCAACCTGCTCGAAGGGTCGGTCCTGACCGAGATTATATTCTCATGGCCCGGGATCGGCTCTTACATCACCAATGCGCTGCTCTCGGCCGATATGAACGCGGTTCTGGGCGGTACGGTTGTTGTCGGGCTGGTCTTTGTGCTGCTCAACATCCTCTCTGACCTTCTTTATCAGTTCTTCGACCCGAGGGCAGCATGACCGATCTGGCATCCCAAACCCAGAAAACCGGCCTGCGCGCATGGCTGATGACCGACACGCCGACCTCGCGGCGGCAGGCCCGGCTGGCCGCCATCTATCACGGCTGGCTGACCTTCCGGGGCAATCCCCTGGCGATGGTAGGGCTGGGCATCCTGCTCTTTCTGGTCTTTGTGGCGGCCTTCGCGCCCGTTCTGGCACCGCATGATCCGCTGGCGCAGGATCTGGCCGGGCGGCTGCAGCCGCTTGGATCACCGGGTCATATTCTTGGCACCGACAGCCTTGGGCGCGATATCCTCAGCCGGCTGATCTATGGCTCGCGCATCACGCTTTACATCGTCACGCTGGTTGCGCTGATCGCACCCATCGCCGGGCTTCTGGTGGGAACCGTCGCCGGTTATATCGGCGGTTTCATCGATACCGTGCTGATGCGCATCACCGATATCTTTCTGGCCTTTCCGCGGCTGGTACTGGCGCTGGCCTTCGTTGCGGCGCTGGGCGCGGGGATCGACAACGCCATTCTGGCCATATCGCTGACCGCCTGGCCACCCTATGCGCGCATCGCCCGGGCCGAGACGCTGACCATCCGCGGCTCGGACTATATCAGCGCGGTGCGGCTTCAGGGGGCCGGGCCGTTTCGCATCATCACGCGCCATATCTGGCCCTTGTGCATCTCTTCGCTGATCGTACGGGTCACGCTGGATATGGCCGGGGTCATCCTTGCTGCCGCCGGCCTTGGCTTTCTGGGTCTTGGCGCACAGCCGCCATCGCCCGAATGGGGCGCGATGATTTCCGAGGGGCGCAAGTTCATCCTTGATTTCTGGTGGGTCGCGGCGATGCCCGGCCTTGCGATCTTTACCGTCTCGCTGGCCTTCAACCTTCTGGGTGACGGGCTTCGCGATGTGCTGGATCCCAAAAGCGGGTCGTCGTGATGGAAAAACTTCTGGATATCGAAAACCTGCGCGTCACCTTCCCCACCCGGCAGGGAGAGTTCGAGGCCGTACGCGGGATATCGTTCAACCTGGGCCGTGAGCGTCTGGGCATTGTCGGCGAAAGCGGATCGGGCAAATCGATGACCGGCCGCGCCATCCTCCGCCTGATCCGCCCGCCGGGCCGGGTCGAAGCCGACCGGCTGGAGATGGAAGGGCGCGACCTTCTGGGCATGAGCGAGCGCGAGATGCAGCGCGTGCGCGGCGAACAGATCTCGATGGTGATGCAGGACCCCAAATTCTCGCTCAACCCGGTGATGCGCGTGGGCGAGCAGATCATCGAGATTTACCGCTTTCACACCGGCGCCTCCAAACGCGACGCCTATGCCAAGGCAATTGAGATGCTTCAGGCGGTCTCGATCAACGATCCCGAGCGGGTGATGCGCGCCTACCCGCATGAGATGTCCGGCGGCATGGGCCAGCGCATCATGATCGCGATGATGCTGGTGACCGAGCCCAAAGTCCTTATCGCGGACGAACCGACCTCGGCGCTGGATGTCTCGGTGCAGACGCAGGTTCTGTCGATCATCGACCGGCTGGTACGTCAGCGCGGCATGGGGCTGATCTTTATCAGCCACGATCTGAACCTTGTCGCCTCCTTCTGCGACCGGGTGCTGATCATGTATGCCGGGCGGATCGTGGAAACCTGCGCCGCCGACCAGCTGCATCAGGCGCGCCATCCCTACACCCGCGGGCTGCTCAATTCCCTGCCCCGGCTGGATGCGCCGCAACCCCGGCTTGAGGCGCTCAAACGCGATCCGGCCTGGACCCTGGCCCCAAGTGTAAGCGGAAGAATATGAGCAGTCTGGAAATTCAGGACCTGAGCGTCTGGTTCGGTCACGATGAAAACCGCGTGGATGCCGTGAAAGGGGCCAGCTTTGCGGTGCCCTCGGGCGCCAGCTTTGGCCTTGTCGGCGAAAGCGGATCGGGCAAATCCACGATCCTGCGCGCGATTGTCGGTCTGATCCCGACCTGGTCGGGCCAGATCCGCGTCGATGGCGCCCCTTTGGGAAAAAAACGCCCGCGCAGCTTTTTCAAAGACGTCCAGATGGTGTTTCAGGACCCCTATGCCTCGCTTCACCCGCGCCACACGGTTGATCAGGTTCTGGGCGAAACGCTGAAACTTCACGGATTCAAAGACGTAGATACCCGGATCGCCAAGCTGCTTGAGGATGTCGGCCTTGGCCAGCCCTTTCGCTTTCGCTATCCCCATCAGCTTTCGGGCGGCCAGCGCCAGAGGGTGGCGATCGCCCGCGCCCTTGCGCCCGAACCGTCGGTCCTGCTGCTGGACGAGCCGACATCGGCGCTGGATGTCTCGGTTCAGGCCGAGGTTCTGAACCTGCTGTCGGACCTTCGTGAAAGCCGCGCCCTTACCTATCTGATGGTCTCGCACAACCTCGCCGTGGTGGCCCATATGTGCGATGAAACGGCGGTTATGAAAGACGGTGAAATCGTCGAGGTTATGGGCGTCGAAGACATGCGCGCGATGACCCCGGCGCATCCTTATACCCGCCATTTGCTGGACAGCTCACTGGGCTACAAACCCAGCGATGCGCAATCGGCCTGAACCGGAAAAACCGCCGCCTGCGTGGTTTACCTGTAATAATATTAATTTAATTCAATTGGTTATATCTGAATTAACTATCAACAAAGAACGCAACAAAATAGGATGGACCTGCACACTATTCGCAGTTAAAGTTTTCCAATGGGGAAGATGATTTTTGGGAAACTTTTGGGAATCATGCTGGGTCTTGCTATTTTGGCAGGGCCAGTTTCGGCTGTTACCCAATCGGGCGTTCCCCTTGGCTTTGAAAAGAGCAATGTTCCCCACGGGATTTCCGGGATGATCGAGCGGAATGATCTGGCTCAGTCGATCTACTGCGAACACGACCAGCCAGATCAGTTTCTGGCAAGCGTCGTGGCCAATAAAGCTCCCGATCTTTTGTTGAGAAACTGCTGTAACATCTGCGGCGCGATCACGGTGAAACTCCGCAATTCGGTCGAGCAGGAAATAACGCACAGCATCTATGACATTGTGCTGACGCCGGTGGTTGTTCCGCCGGTTTTTTCACTTTTGAAGCCGCCGCGCGCCTAAGCGTATTGCGGCAACCGGTCGTAGGCTTCGGGCCTTAGCGGAATCATAACAGATAGTTTTTCTGCAAAGCCTGTCCTTTCAGGACCGAATGGGCCATCTCGCCCCAATGAATATTCGGCGCCGCGCCGGAATTCAGTGCCGCAATCAATTTGCCGTGGTGCTGCCCCGTATTGAAACAGCGAACGACCGGTGGGTCGATCAGCCAGTCAATCAGGCAGTGCCAAAAGATCAAACTCAATTGAGTGACGGACATGAAAACCAAATTCGCCGGAAGGTTCCGAAACTCAACAGGGAGGATACCATGGAAAATGCACTAGGCCTGGGTGGATATCAGGCCATAATGATGACAGTCGTTTTTGCCTTGGGATTGCTCGGCATTGTCGGGTTGTTTCTTGCAATATTCTGGCCACAGCGCTGGCGACTTAAATACCGTATCGAAGTTGGATTTGTCGTCCTGCTTCTGGGGTTGGCCTGGTACGCCGACGCACGCAGCACCGCGATTTTCACGCAATATCAATCTGCGATCCGCGAGTCTGGCGTACTGTCGGGTGAACCGACCGCACCGACCGGGAAATTCGACCGTGAACTGAAGGTCATCGCCTTTCAGTGGGGCTTTGCCTTTTTGACGGCTGACAACAAGATCAGCCGCAATGCCGCGATCGTAAAACCGGGCGAAAAGGTTCTGTTTCATATCTTCAGTAACGATGTGATCCACGGCTTCAATATTCCCGCCGTTGGCATCACCTCGGAGATCGAGCCAAGTCAGGAAGGATCCGCTGTCTGGATCCGCGCGCCGCAAAAACCCGGCAAGTACCTCATCCAATGCCTGAACTACTGCGGCGTGGGACACGCCCAGATGAAAGCATGGCTGGTTGTTGAGGGCACCGAGGAAAGCCCGGAAGCATGAACAAGACACTCAAGACAGGGGAGCCAGAATAATGGCACATCCAGACGATATCGAACGCATGGGCGGATTGCCCCACTGGGAACCGGAAAATGTCATCGGAAAAATGACGCTAGGCACTTTGCTGTTCTCACATGACTACCGACACATTGCGATCAAGGGGATGCTGACATCGGTTGTCATGCTCGCTCTTGGCGGCCTGATGGCAATGCTGTTTCGCACTGAACTCGCGCTTCCGGACATTCAGTTCATCGATGCGCGCCCCTACATGTCTCTGATGACATTGCATGGCATGCTGATGGTTTTCGGCTTTGCCATCCCGCTGGTCATCTCGATCATGTATTACATGATCCCCAAGGTTCTGGGGACTGAGCGGCTTTTGTGGGCGCGGGGCGCTCAGTGGAGCTGGTGGATGCTGATAATCGCCGCCGTGCTTCTGGTTATCTCGCGCCCCGATTTCACCTGGACCTTCTATCCGCCGATGTCCCTGCGCGTTGTGGGCGATCTGGCATGGATGGGCTATGTCGCAGTGATCCTCGTGGCTTTGTCCGAGATGATCGCCGGCGCGGTTCTGTTCCGCAACGGTCTGGCCTCGCGCGGGCGGTTCCGCAAGATGCCGCTGATGGGCTGGGCAGCCCTGTCCGAAGGCGTCCTTCTGATGCTCTCGACACCGGTTCTGGGTCTGGTCGGGCTGATGATGCTGACCGACTGGCTTGAGATCACAGCCGCCTTCGATACCGCACGCGGCGGCAGCGTCATGACCTTCATGTTCCTCTTCTGGTTCTATGGTCACCCCGCCGTCTACCTGCCTCTGGTGCCCGCGATTGCCATTCTCTACACGCTGATGCCACGTTTTCTTGGCAAACCGATGTGGAGCTACTGGTCCGCTGTTCTGGCCTTTGGCCTGCTGACCATGCTGTCTTTCGTGGTCTATCCGCACCACTTCCAACCGGCCGAAACGGTCTCGGGGCCGATCCAGAGGGCTACACAGATCCTGACCCTTCTGATCTTTATCCCCTCGACGATGCATGTCTTTAACTGGATCGCTACGCTCTGGGCCGACCCGATCCCGGTCTCGGCCAAACGCGCGGTTCCGTTCAAGTTCATCCTCGCCTCGATCGTCTTTCTGATTCTTGGCGGCGTTACGGGCTATGTGAACGCACAGATCGCCGTGGACAGCGACTTTATCCACAACACCTATTGGGTGCCGGCGCATTTCCATGCGATGTTCGTGGGCTTTGTTGCCAATATGGCGATGGCGGGGGTTTATTATCTCTACCCCTATTTCACCGGGCGGATGTACAGCCAGGGGATGGGCAACACCCATTTCTGGATGTGGCAGATCGGTATCTTCACCAAAGTGATGATGATGTATGTGCTGGGCTATGCCTATTTCCCGCGCTGGGTGGTCGACTATCTGCCGCTTCCGCAATGGGCGGTGCCGCAGTTGATCCTGACCGGTGGCGCCTATCTGATCGGACTGGGCTTCATCGTTTTCGTCATCAACATCATCTGGAGCGCGTCGCGCGGTAAGGTTGCCGCGGGCGACCCCTGGCCGGTGGAACATGACACCGCCGCAAGCCCCGCCGCAGCCCCAGCAGAATGAAAGGAACACGACAATGATTATGCGATTGTTTCTGGCCTTCGGTCTCATCCTGCTGGGTGTCACCGGATATTTCACCGTCATAGCAACCCCGCCGGCCTATCAGGAAACCCCTGACGTGGGCGAGGTCGCCCTGCTTCAGAAAAGCGGCGTGATCCCCACCGGGGTGCCCGCCGAAAACGAAGAGGTCGAACATGGTGTCTTTGACGTTCCGCCGATGGATGAGGTGATGCTCGAAGCGGCACAAGCCTCGGGCGGAATGGCAGGGATGGATATGGGCGGCATGGACATGGGCGGCAATGGCGGCGGCACGATGACGATGTCGGACGGCTCCACCATGCCCGCCGGAGATATGGCCCAAAAGCCTGATGCTAATGCCGCCAAACCCGCAGACAGCACCATGAAGATGGCCGACGGTTCGACTATGAAGATGGACAGCGGTACCAAGGCGCCTGATGCCAATGCGACAATGCCCGCAGACAGCACCATGAAAATGGCGGACGGTTCGACCATGAAGATGGGGGATATGGCTAAGGCGCCCGACGCCAACGCCGGCAAACCCGCCGATGCGACCATGAAAATGGCCGATGGCTCGAACATGAAGATGGGCGACAGCGCACCGGCACCCGGCGGGCTGAAGTTCAGCGACGCCGGCGACTTTGACCGCGAGGTCACGCTGGCCATGTCCGAATGGACCTTCTCCAACCTCAAGGTGGACGTCAAAAAGGGCGAGCGCATTCGCTTTACCGTCCGCAATGACGGCAACATCCTGCATGAGTTCATGTTCATGACCATGCCGGCAATGACTGCCGTCAACTATCGTGCAAAGCGGGCCGACTGGAACCTGCTCGAGCATGAGGCGCTGTTCGAGCAATCCCTGCTTCTGCCGGGGTCTGAAATCTCGTTCATCGTCGAGGTTCAGCAAACCGGCAACTGGATGTTCATGTGCATGCTGCCCTACCACATGCAGATGGGCATGATGGGCCAGATGTCGACGCCCGGCATGGCAATGAAGATGTAACGCCAAGCCATTTGCAAACAAACACCGGGCCGGGTCACCCCCGGCCCGGTCCAGACCCAAAGAGGCCGCACCGATGACTGACGCTGCAACTTTCAAACGAACCACCACGGGCAAACCGCGACCGCAATTTCATACCTATGTGACACTGCTCAAACCGCGGGTGATGTCGCTTGTGGTGTTCACCGCCGCCGTCGGCCTTCTGGTCGCGCCCGGCCCGGTCGATCCGATCCGCGCCGCGCTTTCGATCCTGCTGATCGCGCTTGGCGGCGGCGCCTCGGGCGCTCTGAACATGTGGTGGGATGCCGATATCGACGCCATCATGCGCCGCACCCAGAACCGCCCGATCCCCGCCGGTCAGGTCACCCCCACCGCAGCGCTGATCTTCGGCCTGCTCCTTTCGGTGGCCTCGGTCACCGCGCTCTGGCTGGTTGCCAATATCACCGCCGCCGCCCTGCTTGCGTTTACGATTTTCTTTTACGTCGTAATCTACTCGATGTGGCTCAAACGGCGCACGCCGCAGAACATCGTCATCGGCGGCGCCGCCGGGGCCCTGCCACCGATGATCGGCTGGGCCGCCGCAACCGGCGCCATCGCACCGCAAAGCCTGTTCATGTTCGCCCTGATCTTCATGTGGACCCCGCCGCATTTCTGGGCACTGGCGCTTTTCATGAACGAAGACTACAGCCGCGCAGGCGTTCCCATGCTGACCGTCACCCATGGGCGCACCTCGACCCGAAAGCACATATTCACCTATGCCTGCCTTCTGGCCGTCACCGCGATCCTGCCCGGCCTTCTGGGCCTCTTCGGGCCGATCTACCTG
>JASBSV010000003.1 GCA_030148745.1 Paracoccaceae bacterium | reverse complement strand
CCGAGCAAAAGAAATTCAGCAAGGCTGATATTCCGGCGGATATTTTAAAGCACGTTCCGGCCAACTGATGCGCCCTTAGCGCACCCCGATTTCGGCCAGCGCGGCATTCAGTTCTGCGGGAAGAGTATCTTCGCCTTCCCGCGACAGGCGCAGGTCGGGTGGTGCGTCTGAAACGGGAAGGTATCGCCATCCCTGAAAGGCCCGTTTGGGGGTGGCAGCAACGCGAATTAACTGTGAATCAAGAACAATCGCACAGCGGCGGATGCCATCTGTGCGGGTCACTTCGTCAAGCCTGATAATTTTTTGCCGGCAAAGGATCACGCCCTTGATCACCCAATAGATGCTGCCACCGTTCAGCACTTCGTCCTCGCGCCTTGGCCACATCCGCGTGATGTGCTGCGGTCGGCCGTCGGTGCCCTGTGCCGCGGTTTGCCGCTGCCAGATGCTCAGGTCCTCGACAGATTCCGTGCCGACAGAAAGTTTCACCATATGTATGGTAGATGTCGCCATTTTTCCCAACATGTGGTATGTTGCTTTATGGTAAGCATAGGCGATTCCGTCTCGGGCGCAAGTTAGCTGTTGGTTGACCGCGCAGGCGCGTATCCGTATCTTGCCCCTTCTGAATTCAACTGAAATTTCCTGCCAAGGTTGCCAAATATGACGCGCTTTTCCGCCCCGATCGCCGAACAAATCTGGGATATGAAATATCGCCTGAAAGAGGCGGATGGAACGGCAGTGGATGAAACGGTCGAGGATAGCTGGCGCCGGATCGCCGCGGCACTGGCCGAGCCTGAACCCAAGGCCGAGCGTGAGGGCTGGAGCGGGAAATTCTATTCGGCGCTGGAAGATTTCCGGTTTCTTCCGGCGGGGCGTATCACCGCCGGCGCGGGCACGGGCCGGTCGGTCACACTGTTCAACTGCTTTGTCATGGGCACGATCCCCGACAGTATGGGCGGAATTTTCGATATGCTCAAAGAGGCCGCGCTGACGATGCAGCAGGGCGGGGGCATCGGCTATGATTTTTCGACCATCCGGCCCCGGGGCGCCGGGGTCAAAGGTGTGGCTGCGGATGCCTCGGGGCCCTTGTCGTTCATGGATGTCTGGGATGCGATGTGCCGCACGATCATGTCTGCCGGAAGCCGCCGGGGCGCGATGATGGCGACGATGCGCTGCGATCATCCTGACATTCAGGATTTCATCTCGGCCAAATCCGATCCGGCGCGGCTAAGGATGTTCAACCTTTCGGTGCTGGTCACGGATGCCTTCATGGAGGCGGTCAAAACCGGCGGTGACTGGGAGTTGAAATTTGACGGCAAGGTCTATCGCAGCCTGCCGGCCCGCGATCTGTGGGATGCCATCATGCGGTCGACCTATGATTATGCCGAGCCGGGGGTGATATTCATCGACCGGATCAATGCGGCCAACAATCTGAGCTATTGCGAAACCATCGCCGCCACGAACCCCTGCGGCGAGCAGCCTCTGCCGCCCTATGGCGCTTGCCTTCTGGGGTCGATCAACCTTGCGCGGCTGGTTTCGGACCCGTTCGAGGATGATGCGGCCCTTGATGAAGCAGCGCTGGATGAGCTTGTCGCCACGGCGGTACGGATGATGGATAACGTTGTGGATGTGTCCAGATTTCCGCTTGATGCGCAGGCGCAGGAGGCCGCGAACAAACGGCGGATCGGGCTGGGCGTGACGGGGCTGGCCGATGCATTGCTAATGGTGGGCTTGCGCTATGGCTCGGACGAGGCGGCGCAGCAGACCGAGCGCTGGTTGCACCTTATTGCACGCGCCGCCTATCTGGCTTCGGTGCAATTGGCCAAGGAGAAGGGACCTTTCCCCCTGTTCGACGCGGACGCCTATCTGGCCAGCGGTACGATGCGGACAATGGACGCGGATATCCGTGAGGCGATCGCCGAACATGGCATTCGCAACGCGCTTTTGACCTCGATCGCCCCCACCGGAACGATCAGCCTTTACGCCGGCAACGTCAGTTCGGGGATCGAGCCGGTCTTTGCCTATGCCTACAAGCGCAAGGTGCTGCAAAAGGATGGCAGCCGGACCGAGGAAGAAGTTGTCGATTACGCCGTGCAGATGTGGCGTGACAAGTTCGGTGATATGGAACTGCCCGATTACTTTGTAAATGCCCAGACGCTGGCGCCGCTGGATCATGTGCGCATGCAGGCGGCGGCGCAGAAATGGGTGGATTCGTCGATCTCCAAGACGATCAACTGCCCTGAAGACATCAGTTTCGATGACTTCAAGGACGTATATATGGAGGCTTGGGACAGCGGCTGTAAGGGATGCACGACCTACCGGCCAAACGATGTGACGGGCTCTGTCTTGAGTGTCAGCGAAACCTCTGATGCTGCGCCGCAGACGGATCGCGGCGCCGATGTCGTCTATATATCCGAGCCGCTGGACCGGCCTTCGGAGCTGGAGGGCTCGACCTACAAGCTCAAATGGCCCGACAGCGAACATGCAATCTATATCACGCTGAATGATATCGTGATCAACGGCCACCGGCGTCCGTTCGAGGTGTTCATCAACTCCAAGAATATGGAGCATTTCGCCTGGACCGTGGCGCTGACCCGCATGATCAGCGCGGTTTTCCGGCGCGGCGGCGATGTGTCCTTCGTGGTCGAAGAACTGAAAGCGGTCTTCGATCCGCGCGGCGGGGCATGGATGCAGGGCAAATATGTCCCCTCGATCCTGGCCGCGATCGGCGGGGTGATCGAACAGCATCTGATTGCCACCGGTTTTATCGAAGGCGAAGGCATGGGGCTGAAAACCGATCCACGGGCCGATGTCGTACCCCTTAACGATAAACCACGGGGCAAATCCTGCTCCAGCTGCGGCTCTTTCGACATGCGTATGATCGAAGGCTGTATGACCTGTGCAAGCTGCGGCTTCTCAAAGTGTGGCTGACGGGCCATAGCGCCGAAATAGAGAAAATTCCGACTAGGCCGCGCAGGCGGGCGTTTCTATAACGTCGAAGCCGGGGGGCGACAGTAGTTTGAGGATGGACATGCAACGCGCCCTGTTTGCTGGTTTTTTGGCCCTGTCGGCCGCTTTTTTGATGACTGGCGCCGCCGCAGCGGGCGAGCGCACTCAGTTGGGCCGCGGCGCGATATTCAACAATGACTTTCTGGGCGACGGCAAAGACCGCTGGCGCACCTCCTCCTATACGGTCAGCCGTACCTTCGGCACCGAATGGACAGGCGAGAAGCCACTGCGTTTCGGAGAGTTGTTTGAGCTTCGGCTTCGCACGGAAACGCTCGCCCCGTCCAATCTGGTCGCAGGCGGGCCGCCTGACCGCCGCTATGCCGGCACGATCGCGGTGGGGCTGGCCACCCATTTCCAGACCGGCGCCGGCGATTTCAGGCTGGGCGCGGATGTGGTGGCGACCGGCCCGCAAACCGGGGTTGGATCGATGCAGGGCGCGATCCACCGCTTTCTTGGGGCGCCGGTCCCGGGCGACGGAGTTCTGGCGGCGCAGATCCCCAATGGGTTTCACGTCTCTGCCGAAACCGAAATTTCCCGGAATTTACAGATTACCGAACGCTTTGCCTGGCGGCCCTTTCTGGAGGCTCAGGTGGGGGTCGAAAGCATGCTGCGCATTGGCGGCGATATGATCCTGGGCTCGGCGCTTTTGAACAATCTGATGCTGCGCGATATCACCACCGGGCAGCTCTATACCGGCCTGCGCGGGCCCGGTGGCGGATGGTCGCTGACCATGGGCGGCGATATCGCCAAGGTTTTCAACAGCATTTATCTTCCGGCGTCAGACGGTTATGCGCTGACCAAAAGCCGCAAGCGGCTGCGCGCCGGGCTCTACCGTCAGGGTCCAAGGGCCAGTTTCTTTTATGGCCTGACCTGGCTTGGCAAGGAATTCAAAGCGCAAAAGTCCACTCAGGTTCTGGGTTCGCTTCAGGTGACTCTGAACTTTTGAATCCAGGCTCTGAATCAAGGGCTTAACAGCACGAATCACATCTGTTATCCTGAGGCCATAAAAAGAAGACAAATGGCAGGATACAGGCATGATGACGGGCTTTCGCGGCACGTTTGTCATTTCATGGCATCAAACAGAAACCGATGGCGTGCAGGCAGCGGCTATCGATACGCTTAACATCGGCGCCTCATGGCGTTGGTCGGGTGAACCGGTGCGTATTGACGGCCCTAGCGACATCCTGGTGCTGGATGATCCCATCGGGGCGGCAGAACTTCGCAGACGCGCAACCAAAACCGTGCAGGCCATCGTCGGCGCGGGTCTCGCCTCCAGATCGGGGCGGGAGCGGCAAACCCATGACGAAGACGGCCCCGATTTGGGGTTTGTGGTAACCGACGGGCGGCGGACCTATCCCATAACGGTGATCCGCAGCTCGCGTGAGGCGCGTCCGCTTTTGATGTTCTCGGGCGAAGCGCCGCCAAGCGACACCGAACTTTGGGTCGTGGCCACAACGCTTGAGGCAGGAACGGTTCCGCATCACCGCGATCATGGCGCCGGGGTGATCTGCTTTACGCAGGATACGCTTATCGCGATGCAGGAAGGTGTCAAACCGGTTCAGGATATCGTCGCGGGCGACCGCATCCTGACCAAGGATGACGGCGCGCAGGAGATTTTATGGGTCGGAAGCCGCCGGATGTCAGGCGCCAGGCTTTATGCGATGCCGCAGCTGAGACCGATCCGCATCCGGGCCGGCGCATTGGGCGACGGCGAGCCGGAAGAGGATCTGCTGGTCTCGCCGCATCACCGGGTCTTGCTCAAGGGCAAGACGGCCGAGCTTCTGTTTAACACGCCCGAGGTTCTGGTCGCGGCTCAGGATCTGGTGAATGACCATTCTATCCTGGTGGATTACGAAGTTCGCGACGTCACCTATTTTCACGTCATGACCGAACGGCATCAGGTCGTCTGGGCCAATGGGGTCGAAACAGAAAGTTTTCATCCCGCCAATACCCTGCTTCAGACGCTGGATCAGGCGCACCGCGAGCGGCTGTTTTCGCTTCGGCCCGAGCTTGAGGGCGACCCACATACCTATGGCGATTATGCGCGGCGAAACCTCTCCAGATCCGAGGCGGCCCTTTTTACGCACGGCGGCTGATGCCTTCCATTTGGTAAAAATATCCAAAAAATCCCTCTTTGGCGCCGCCAGAGGGGCGATTGGGTGCGCCTTTGCGTTGACACCCCGAAATTCCCCGGTATAAGCCCCCGGTCCGTACCCATTTGGGGATCGGATTCAATTGGTGTTGGTGGCCCCCGCAAGGGAAAGCCTGTCGGCCGCAAGGCAAAGGACAACGCCCTTCATTGCTGATTGCATTCCCGGCGACCGTTCGCGGGGCCGATGCGTCAGCGCCCGACATTTGAAGGAGATCAGCCGTGACCAAACGCACGTCTGCCAAATACAAACTTGACCGCCGGATGGGTGAAAACATCTGGGGTCGCCCGAAATCCCCCGTCAACCGCCGTGAATATGGCCCCGGTCAGCACGGTCAGCGTCGCAAGGGCAAGCTGAGCGATTTCGGCATTCAGCTGCGCGCCAAGCAAAAGCTCAAAGGCTATTACGGCGATCTGACGGAAAAGCAGTTCCGCCGCATCTATGCCGAAGCTGAGCGTGTCAAAGGCGATACCGGTGAGAACCTTATCGGCCTGCTAGAGCGTCGCCTGGACGCCGTTGTTTACCGCGCCAAGTTCGTGCCGACAATTTTTGCGGCCCGTCAGTTCGTGAACCACGGCCATGTCCGGGTGAACGGCAACAAGGTCAACATCCCTTCCTACCGCGTCAAAGAAGGCGACGTGATCGAAGTGCGCGACCGCTCCAAGCAGCTGGCCGTCATTCTCGAGGCCGTCGCCCTGCCTGAGCGTGATGTGCCCGATTACCTCGATGTCGACCATTCCAAGATGGTGGCCACATTCACCCGCACGCCGGCCCTGTCGGATGTGCCTTATCCGGTGATGATGGAACCCAATCTCGTCGTGGAATTCTACGCGAAGAACTAAAGGTTCTTCATCTGGATCAGAGGCCGCGCCGGGAGACCGGGGCGGCCTTTTTCATATGCCGGTCTATTGCTACTGGCTTTGGTGAACCCCCACCGCTAGAAGAGTATCGAACCTGGAGGCCAACATGTCGTCGATCAGCCCACAACCGGGGATCATGGACATCTCGCTCTACAAGAGCGGGGAAAGCCGTATTGATGGCGTCGAGGATGTGGTCAAGCTTTCCTCGAACGAAAACCCCTTTGGTCCCAGTGACGCCGCGCTCGAGGCGTTTCGGAAATCCTCGGCGCAATTGCACCGCTACCCCTCAACCGATCACCGGGAATTGAGAGAGGCTATCGGCGAGGTTCATGGCCTTGATCCCGAACGGATCATCTGCGGTGTCGGCTCGGACGAGATCATCACCTTTCTGTGCCAGGCCTATGCCGGTCCGCGGACCGAGGTTCTGTATACTGAACACGGGTTTTCGATGTACCGCATTTCGGCCCAGGCCGCCGGCGCCACGCCGGTTGTTGCGCCTGAACGCGACCGGGTGGTCGATGTCGAGGCGATCCTGGCCAAGGTGACCAAGAAAACCCGGCTGGTGTTTATTGCCAATCCGGCCAATCCGACATCCACGATGATCGGCAGCAACGAGATTGCCCGCCTTGCCGATGGCCTGCCGAAAACGGCGCTTTTGGTGCTCGACGGGGCCTATGCGGAATTTGTTGATGGCTATGACGGTGGCGCGGCGCTGGTCGATCAGCGTCAGAATGTCGTGATGACCCGTACATTTTCGAAGATTTACGGGTTGGGCGGGCTGCGGATCGGCTATGGCTATGGGCCGCAGGAGGTGATTGACGTGCTCAATCGCATTCGCGGGCCGTTCAACCTGTCGAAAACGCAGCTGATGACGGCCGAGGCTGCGGTGCGCGACACTGAATATACCGAAAAATGCCGTAGCGAGAACGCGCGGCTGCGCGCCTGGCTTGCCAAGGCGCTGGCCGAATTGGGGGTGCCTTCCGACACGTCATGCGCGAATTTCATTCTGGCGCGTTTCACCGATGAAGAGGAGGCCAATGCCTGCGAGGCGCGGCTTCGCTCTGATGGCATTCTGGTGCGCAAAGTGGCGGGTTATGGTTTGCCCAACTGCCTGCGCATCACCGTCGGTGATGAGGCGTCATGCCGCCGGGTGGTCCATTCGATTGCCGGGTTCAAGGGGCGCAGGGAATGACGGTTGTTTACGATCGCGTGGCGCTGATCGGTCTTGGGTTGATCGCGTCCTCCATGTTCTGGGCCATCAAGCGCGGCAATGTCGCGCGCGAGGTGACCGGCTATGCCCGCAGCGATGAAACCCGCCAGACCGCACGCGAGATCGGGCTTTGCGATAGGGTTTGCGACAGCGCAGCCGAGGCTGCTGAGGGCGCGGATCTGGTGGTATTATGTGTTCCGGTGGGTGTCATGGGGCAGGTCGCGGCCGAGATTGCCCCGGCGCTCAAACCCGGCGCAACGCTTAGCGATGTCGGTTCGGTCAAAGCTGCGGTGATCGAGGCGGTTCAGCCTGAGTTGCCGGATAATGTGCATTTCATTCCCGCCCACCCTTTGGCGGGGACCGAGCATTCGGGCCCACGCTCGGGCTTTGCTGAGCTGTTCGACAATCGCTGGTGCCTGCTGGTGCCAAATGAGGACACCGACCCCGAAGCCCTGGCCAATCTGCGGAATTTTTGGGAGCAGCTGGGTTCCAATGTCGACGAGATGGACGCCGATCACCACGATCTGGTGCTTGCCGTAACCAGCCACGCCCCACATCTGATCGCTTACACGATGGTCGGTGTGGCAGATGATCTGCGCCGCGTGACCGACAGCGAGGTGATCAAATATTCCGCTGCGGGATTTCGTGATTTTACGCGCATCGCGGCCAGCGATCCGACGATGTGGCGCGATGTGTTCCTCTCAAACAAGACCGCCACGCTGGAAATTCTGGGGCGGTTCACCGAGGAGCTTTTTGCTCTTCAGCGCGCCATTCGCCGCGGCGATGGCGATCAGTTGCATGACTATTTCACCCGCACGCGGGCAATCCGGCGCGGCATTATTGAGGCTGGCCAGGACACCGACGCCCCCAATTTCGGGCGAGGGGGGCGCAAGGGATGAACCGGGCGCTAAGGCTTGCCGTAACCGCCACAGCCTTGGCCGCTTTTGTCTTGCCGGCCCTTGCCGCCCCACCCAAGGTTTCGATCCGCCCCAAGCCGCGCCCGCCGATAAGCGAGCCCGGTGTCAGAATTGTCACCGTCCCGGTCTTTTACGATTCTAAGATTCGCCCCAAGCCGCGGTCGATTGCGCCAAGGGCGGCGCCGGACCGTGTGATCATCGTGACCGAACCGTTCGGCGTGCGTATTTCGCCGCGCCCCAAGGCCCGCCCGATGTTGGGGCCGCGCAAGGTTACCTTTGGAACGGCGCTGGTGCCGATTGCGCCGCAAAAGGAACGCGGCGCGATGGTGCAGCCGGTGACCCCGATCGAAGCTGGCCCGGTCTGCGGCGATCCGCGCATCATCGGCCGGAAAATCGCGCGTATAGCGCCCCGGTTGCCCGGCTGCGGCGTGAAAAACCCGGTTCGCGTGATGTCGGTCGACGGCATCGCGCTGTCGCGCGCGTCGGTGATGAATTGCAAAACCGCCAAAGCATTGAAAAAGTGGGTAACATCGGGTGTTCGCCTGGCGGTGGGGCGCTATGGTGGGGGCTTGCAGTCACTCACGGTGATTGCCGATTATTCCTGCCGGACGCGCAACAATAAGAAGGGCGCCAAGATTTCGGAACATGGTAAGGGCAATGCCCTTGATGTGGCGGCCTTCAGGCTGAAGAATGGGACCACGGTCAGCGTCCTGAAGGGCTGGGGCCGGGGCAAAGAGGGGCGCATCCTTCGCAAGATCCACCGTTCGGCTTGCGGGCCGTTTGGTACGGTGCTGGGCCCGAACTCTGACCGTTATCACCGCGACCATTTCCACGTCGATACCGCCGGTTACCGCAGCGGCCCCTATTGCCGGTGATCAGCGCAGCCCAAGCCGGGGCGCAGGGCCAAGCGGGAAGGGTCCAAAGCTCATTATTCGGTTTTGAATGCTCAGCGGCGCCGTCAGCTTGTCCGGCTCGCCCGAAAGCATTGTCAGCGCCTGTAAGGCCCCTTCAAGCGCCGGACGCGTGGATTTGGACAGGCTGCCCCATGCCTCTGCCATATCCAGAAGCTGGCGCCAGTTCATGGCGGTGACGGTGATGTTTCCGGTCGGATACCCCTCGGCGTCGATTGTCAGCTTCCCGCTGGCCTCAAGCTGCAGATCGCCCCAACGGGCCTGAGCGTTCTTGAGGTCGATCGCGGTCAGTCGCGGCGGATTTTGCTCGATCGCGCTGCGGTCCCATGGGCCATCGAATGTCAGCGCGGCGTCCAGCTTTAGCTGCTCTATATTCCCCGGCAAAAGGTTCTGCGGATCAAGCCGCGCCCTCAGGTCGGCAGGCAAGCGCAGCTTATCAACCTCAACGCCGATTTCATGGGCTGCGGGGTCTTCGGCGTCGCGGCGGGTTGCCAAAAGCACCTTATAAGCCCCAGCCGACCAGCCCTTGTCCGAATTAAGTTGCAGCGAGGTCGCGACCAGATTGGCGCGGTCCAGCGGAAAGCGCGGGTCGGGTTTGAAGATCACGCTGGCGCGCATCGGGTCGGTTTTGATGGTGATGCGCTGTCCGGCGGTGGTCAGGATCTGTTCGGGCGGCCAGATCGCAATGAAATGGCTGGGTTGATAGGAAAGCGCCAGAAACTGGAACCATGGCGCCGACCACGCCAAATCATAATCGGGTCGCGCCAGTTTGACATCGGTCAGCTTTGTGTCGAACCGGTAAGGAAAGCCGCCGGTCTTTACCGTTGCGCTGGCCTGCCATCCGGCCTTGTTCTGCTCGGAAAACCAGCGTGCCGTACCATCCTGCATGGATTGGGCCCCGACGTACCAATATCCCGACCATGCCAATGTCGCCAGGATCACTATTGCCAGTATCGCGCGCATGATCGCCCCTTTTACTCTGTCATCGGCTGGTGTTTATAGGCAGAGCGGCAGGAGGGCCAGCATATGACGAACCCGCCCCTTTGGGTGTTTGGATATGGATCGCTGATCTGGGACCCCGGATTTCCCTATACCGAACGTGTGATTGCCACGCTCGCGCGTTATCACCGGTCGTTCTGCATGCGCTCGATCCATCACCGGGGTTCGGTGGCCGAACCGGGGCTGGTTCTGGCACTTGATCATGCACCGGGCGCAAGCTGTGTCGGGCTGGCTTTCGCGGTGGCACCGGACGTGGCGGATCAAACGCTTGAATATCTGCGCGAGCGCGAGTTGATATCCTCGGCCTATCTTGAGCAGTGCCTGCCGCTTTCGCTGGCCGACGGGCGCGAGGTTAACGCGGTGACTTATGTGGTTGACCGTGATCACGTGCAATATTGCGGTGGCCTGCCGCTGGAAGAACAGGCCGGGATCATTGCCCAGGCAACCGGCGGGCGCGGTCGCAACAGCGAATATCTTTTCAACACCACGCAGCACCTAGAAGAACTGGGAATAGACGATCCCGATTTGCGCTGGCTGTCGGAGCGGGTGCGCGGAATGGCAAGGGTTTAACACCATGAAACATTTTGCCAGTTGGCTTGCCCGGTCTGAGGAACTATCGTCTGCGCAAGCGCAAAATGGTCAGGAACGAACCTGATGGACCTATCCGATCGCGAGGCCGAGCCGTATTTCACCCAGCCGATAACTCAGCTTTTGCTGATGCTGGTAACCCTTGGACTGGTCGCATTGGGCGGCGCGGTGGCCTTTCCCCGGGTTTCGGGGGTGTTTCTGGCCAATCCCTATCTGAACAGCTTTATCTTTTTCGTTTTCGTGATCGGGGTTTTCGCCTGTTTCTGGCAGGTCGGCCAGATCTCAAGATCGACCAGCTGGATCAAATGGTTCGTGCGGCAACCCGAAGATCGCACAGGGGTGGAGCAGGCGCCGCGCCTTTTGGCCCCGCTGGCCGCTTTGCTGCGCACAAGAGGCGCGCGGATGCAGATCGGTTCGACCTCGTCGCGGTCAATTCTGGATTCGGTTGCCACGCGGATCGATGAGGCGCGCGATATCACGCGCTATATCGTGAACCTGTTGATATTTCTCGGTCTTCTGGGAACATTTTTTGGCCTTGCGACCACGGTTCCTGCGGTAGTCGAGACCATCCGTTCGCTTGCCCCCAATCCCAATGAGGGCGCGATCGAGGTTTTCTCGCGCCTGATGACCGGCCTTGAAAAGCAGCTGGGCGGGATGGGCGTTGCCTTTTCGTCATCGCTTCTGGGGCTGGCCGGATCGCTGGTGGTCGGCTTGTTGGAGCTTTTTGCCAGCCATGGTCAGAACCGGTTTTATCGCGAGCTGGAAGAGTGGCTGTCGTCGATCACCCGGCTGGGATTTTCGGCCGGGGATGGCGATAATCTGACCGATCAAAGCGCGGTCGCGGCGGTTCTGGATCATATGTCCGAGCAGATGGAAGCAATGAACACCATGTTCACGCAATCGGATGTCAGCCGCGCGTTGCTTGACGAAAAACTGGACGGGCTGGTCGCTTCGATGGATCGGATGACCCGTCATATTCAGGCCGGGGATGCCGCGGCGGGGGCGCTGGTGCGCGTGGCCGACGGGCAGGACCGGCTGATTGATGCCATCGAAAGCCAGGGCAAGCTGACAAGCGCCGAACACGTCGATGCCGAAAGCCGTATGCGGCTGCGGTCGATTGATGTTCAGCTGTTGCGCATCCTTGAAGAGATATCGGCAGGCCGGCAGGAATCGATTTCGGATCTGCGCAGTGATATCGCGGCGCTGACCAAAACCATCAGGCAACTGGCCGAGCCCGGTCAGTCGGACGGGACACGAAAGGGTTAACCCATGGCCCTTTCGCGCCGCACAGGACAACGGTTCCAAGCGTCGATCTGGCCGGGGTTCGTTGACGCGATGACCGCGCTTCTGCTGGTGTTGATGTTCGTTCTGACGATTTTCATGGTCGTGCAATTTGCGCTGCGCGAGCAGATCACAGGTCAGGAAAGCCAGCTTGACGCGCTGACGGCCGAGGTGAATTCGCTGGCCCGCGCGCTGGGGCTTGAACAGCAGCGCGCTTTTGATCTGGAAAATCAGGTTTCGACGCTGAGCGCCGATCTGGGCGATGCTAAGACCCGCGCCGAGCAGCAGACCGCCCTGATCGCCAATCTTACAGCTCAGAACACCACAAAAGACAATGAGATTCGCCAGCAGCGCGCCCGGATCACAAGTTTCGAAGCGCAGGTCGCAACGCTTTTATCGCAGCGCGATGCCGCCCGCGGCAAGGGCGATGCGCTGAGCGCGCAGCTCAAGGATCTCAAAGATGCTCAAAGCCGGCTGATTTCAGATCAGGAGGCCTTAAAACTTGCGCTCGCCAAGGCCCGCGACGAGATTGACGCCAAGGCTGAGGCTGCCCGTCTGGCTGCAGCGCGGCGGGACGCGCTGAATGCGATGATCGCCGATCTTCGCAAAACCGTTGAAACGCGAAGCAACTCGCTGGCCGATGCTTTGGCGCAGCTTGAAAGCGCCAAGTCCGATGCCGCCAGCCGGGCCGAACGCCTGGCCAAGCTTCAGGCGGAACTGGCCACCAAGCAGACCGAGCTCGCCACCCAGAAGGACGCGTCGGCCAAGATGGCCGACCGTCTGGTGGCCTTGCAGGCGGCCCTTGATGAAGGGAGCCAGAAACTAAGCGCGCAAGAGGATCAGGCGAAGACCATGCGCGACAGGCTGGTGGCACTTGAGGCGGCGCTTGCCGATGAAAAATCCGCCCGCAGCAAACAGCAGGCCACGGCGAACGCCCTGCAAAACCAGTTGAGCGATGCTGAGGCGACGAAGCTGGCCACTCAGGCCGCCGCTGTCGCGCTGAAAAAACGGTTGGCCGAGCTGCAGGCGAATTTGACCGACGCGCAGGCCGCACAGCTGGCCCAGAAAGCCGCCGCCGAGGTGCTTCGCCAAAAGCTGGATCAGATGCAGGCCAACCTGAGCGAAAAAGAAGCCAAGCGTCTGGAGGAGCAGGCCGCGCTTTTGGCGCTGAAAAAGCAGCTTGCCGATGCCCAGAAGGATATTTCGCAGAAAGAGGCGGCGCGGCTTCGTGAAATCGCCGCGGCCCAGGCGCTGCGCGATCAGCTTGCCACCGCTCAGGCGCAGCTTTCGAAAGAGGAGAAGGCGCGGCTGGCCGATGCCGCCGCCGCCGAAGCGTTGCGCAAGCGGCTGGAGAATTCTGATACCGAGTTGACGGCGATGACCCTTGCTCTGGAAGAGCAACGCAAGAAGGCCGAAGAGACGCTTACCCTGCTGGCGGCGGCCAATGCTGCGAAGAAAGATCTTGATGTGAAGCTGGCTGCGGCGCTTGTCAGCTCGCAGAAAAACGCCGATGCGCTCAAGTCGGCGCAGGCTGCATTAGAGGCCGCACTTGCCAAGAACGAGAACCTGTCGCAGGCGTCGCAGGACCGATCGTCGGTTGCCGCCAAGCTTGCTGCGGCGCTGGCGGCCAAGCTTTCCGCCGAACAGGCGCTGCAGCGCACGATGACGCAAAGCGAGCGGCAGGCGGCCCTGCTGGCGCAGGCGAACGAGGCGCTGAAATCCGAAGAGGCCAAATCGGCCGACAGTCAGCGGCGGGTCGAGCTGTTGAACCAGCAGGTTTCGGCGCTGCGCAATCAGCTGGGCGTTTTGCAGGCGCTGATCGATGAAGCGGGCACGCGTGATGCGGCCTCAAAGGTTCAGATCGAGGCGCTAGGTTCCGAGCTGAATGCGGCGCTGGCACGCGCGGCAGCCGAACAGAAACGCCGGGCCGAGCTTGAGGCGGCCGAGCGCAAGCGGCTGGAGAAAGAGGCCAAGGCGCTGGCCAGCGAGGCCAAGTCGCTGGAGCGCTACCGCTCGGAGTTCTTTGGGAAAGTCCGCGATATTCTTGGAAGCCGCCCGGGTGTCAGGATTGTTGGTGACCGCTTTGTCTTTGCATCCGAGGTGTTGTTTCACCCCGGTGAGGTCGCGTTGTCGGCAGAAGGCAAGGCCGAGATCGCAAAGGTCGCGGAAATTCTGAAGGATGTGATCCACAAGATCCCGCCGGGGATCAACTGGATTTTGCGGGTCGATGGGCATACCGATAATGTGCCCTTATCGGGCACGGGAAAATACGCCGACAACTGGGAGCTGAGCCAGGGGCGCGCGCTGTCCGTGGTCCGTTACATGATCAACGATCTGGGTCTGCCGCCAGAGCGTCTGTCGGCCAATGGCTTTGGCGAGTATCAGCCTGTAAACCCCGCGAATACGCCCGAGGCGCGGGCACAAAACCGGCGGATCGAGATCAAATTTACTGAGAAATAGCTTTCGGGGCACAGAGCCGCGATAAATCCGCGACCCGCAGGAAAAAACCCTCCGCCGGGGTGCTCCGGCGGAGGGTTTGATCAATGCGGACCCAACCCATAAGGCGGGCCGTTGCGGCCTATTCAGCCGTCAGAAGCGGCGGCTTGTTGCCCGACAGGCGCGGGTTTTCCGGCGACATGATCGTCAGGTCCAGTTCGCCGGCCTTGACGCCGACCTTGACCAGACCGCCCTTGGCAAGTTTGCCGAACAAAAGCTCTTCTGCCAGCGGTTTTTTGATATGCTCCTGGATCACCCGGGCCAGTGGCCGGGCGCCCATCTTGTCATCATAGCCTTTATCGGCCAGCCATTCAGCGGCGGGCTTGGTCAGCTCGATCGTGACGCCGCGGTCAAGCAGCTGATTTTCAAGCTGAAGCACGAACTTCTCGACGACGCGCAGGATCACTTCGCGGGGCAGGGCGCCGAAACTGATGACCGCATCCAGACGGTTGCGGAACTCGGGCGTGAAGGTCCGTTCGATCGCGGCGGTATCCTCGCCCTCGCGCCGGTCGCGGCCAAAACCGATGGCTGCCTTCGCCAGTTCCGAGGCCCCCGCGTTCGAGGTCATGATCAGAACCACATTACGGAAATCGACCTGCCGGCCGTTGTGATCGGTCAGCTTGCCGTGATCCATGACCTGAAGCAGGATGTTAAAGACATCCGGGTGCGCCTTTTCAATCTCGTCCAGAAGCAGCACACAATGCGGATGCTGATCGACGCCATCGGTCAGCATCCCGCCCTGATCAAAGCCGACATAGCCCGGAGGCGCGCCTATCAGGCGGCTGACGGCATGCTTTTCCATGTATTCGGACATGTCGAAGCGCAAAAGCTCGACCCCCAGCGTCTCGGCCAGTTGCCGCGCCACTTCGGTTTTGCCAACCCCTGTGGGACCCGCGAACAGATAGTTGCCGATGGGCTTTTCGGGCTCGCGCAGTCCGGCGCGCGCCAGTTTGATCGCCGCCGAGAGGGCTTCGATCGCTGCGTCCTGCCCGAAAACCACGCGCTTGAGCGATTTTTCCAGATCCTTGAGCACTGCAGCATCGTCTTTCGACACGCTTTTGGGCGGGATACGTGCGATCTTGGCGACCACGGCCTCAATCTCCTTGGCGCCGATGGTTTTACGGCGCTTGGATTCCACCACCAGATGCTGCGCCGCGCCGGCCTCATCAAGCACATCAATGGCTTTGTCGGGCAGTTTGCGGTCGTGGATATAGCGCGCCGAAAGCTCAACAGCCGATTTGATGGCGTCCGATGTGTATCGGATCGCGTGGTGATCCTCGAAATAGGGTTTCAGGCCGCGCAGAATCTTGACCGCGTCGTCCACCGAAGGTTCATTGACGTCGATCTTCTGGAACCGGCGCGACAGGGCGCGGTCTTTTTCGAAATGCTGGCGGAATTCCTTGTAAGTTGTCGAGCCCATGCAGCGAAGCTTGCCACCCTGAAGCGCGGGCTTGAGCAGGTTCGAGGCATCCATCGCCCCGCCCGAAGTGGCCCCGGCGCCAATAACGGTATGGATCTCATCAATAAAGAGAACCGCATCGGGATGCTCTTCCAGTTCGCTGACAACGGCTTTCAGCCGCTCTTCGAAATCGCCGCGATAGCGGGTGCCGGCCAAGAGCGCGCCCATGTCGAGCGAAAAGATCGTTGTTTTCGACAGAACCTCGGGAATTTCGCCGTTGACCACCTTATGTGCCAGACCTTCGGCGATGGCGGTTTTCCCGACGCCCGGATCACCGACCAGAAGCGGATTGTTTTTCCGGCGGCGGCACAGCACCTGAATACAGCGCTCAACCTCCTGCTCGCGTCCGATCAGCGGATCCACATCGCCTTTGCGCGCCTTCGCATTCAGATCGACGCAATATTTCGACAATGCGCTTTCCTTGCCCTCGGGCGCATCGGGGGTCACATCTTCCTGTTCGACGTCATCGGCGCCCGTGATCGGGCGGGCATCGCCGTATGAGGGGTCTTTGGCGACACCATGAGCAATATAGTTGACCGCATCATAGCGGGTCATGTCCTGCTCCTGCAGGAAATAGGCGGCGTTGGATTCGCGCTCGGCAAAGATTGCGACCAGAACATTCGCGCCGGTAACCTCGGTGCGTCCGGATGACTGCACGTGGATCGCCGCACGCTGGATGACCCTCTGGAAGGCGGCCGTTGGCACGGCTTCGGACCCTTCAATGTCGGTGACCAGTGTCGACAGATCGTCGTCGATGAAATCGACCAGTGTCTTTTTCAACTCTTCCAGATTGACCCCACAGGCGCGCATGACCTTGGCGGCGTCTTCCTCATCGGTCAGAGCCAGAAGAAGATGTTCCAGAGTTGCCAGTTCATGACGGCGCGCGTTTGCGATGGCCAGGGCGGAATGAATGGCTTGCTCGAGCGTATTCGAAAATGACGGCACGTTCGGTGCTCCTTTATCGAGGTCCGGAAGGGGGCGAGTGCCCCTTCTCAGAACTGTGGCCTCTACCTCTTAAGGTTCGGTTTTATTGGCCCGGCTTCAAGCATTTTTTCTTCAATTGCGGTCACATTTCTTGTGACCTGCCTCTTGACGGGCACATATTGGGCGAGAATCCGGGGCTGGTGTTGCGTGTTGGGGGTTACGTCAGAACGCATCCTTGCGTCGCCGGATTTCTGCGAAAACCTCGACGTCACTTGCGTGTTCCATATTTATGGCAGATTTTACCTCTGACAAGCCCGCGCGCAGGAAAGGATTTGTTGCCAGTTCCTCGACAAGGGTCGAAGGGACGGTTGGCCGGCCCCCGGCGCGGGCTTTGGCGATGGATTTGATCCGGGCCTGAAGCGCGGGGTTTTCCGGTTCGATCGTCACTGCAAAACGGCCGTTGGCCTCGGTATACTCATGACCTGAATAAACCACGGTGTCGCGGGGCAGGGCGGCCAGTTTGGACAGGCTTTCCCACATCTGCGCCGGCGTGCCTTCGAACAGGCGCCCACAGCCAAGCGCCATCAGACTGTCGGCGGTGAAGACGGCGGCGCTTTGAGGAAAGTGAAAGGCGACATGGCCAACGGTGTGGCCGCTGACATCAATGACCGTGCCGGTTTGCGTGCCGACCGTGATTGTTTCATCTACGGCAAAGGCGTGATCCAACGGCGGCAGGCGGTGACTGTCCGATCGCGCGCCAAGCACCTTTGCGCCGGTGGTGGCCACAACTTCGGCGACGCCGTCGATGTGATCGCCATGGTGATGGGTGATAAGGATCTGGCCAAGCGTCCAGTTCCGGTCTTTCAGAGCCGCAAGGATCGGGCCCGCCTCGGGCACATCAATCAGGGCGGTTTCGCCGCTGGCGGCATCATGGGCCAGAAAGGCATAGTTGTCCGTGCGGCAGGGGATGGTCAAAATTTCCATGGGCATGGCGTTTTCATCCTCTTTGAGTAAAGTCACTGCCAAGGTGGTCGATCCGGAGGCTGGCTGCAATGCACCTTGATGTGCAGGACCTTAAAAGCTTTTACTATCGCACCGGTCTGGGCCGGGCGGCCCAGCGTGCAATCCGCGATCAGGTCACCAGCCTCTGGCCCGAGGCAAAGGGCCAGACCGTGGCTGGCTATGGATTCGCGGCGCCGATTCTCAGACCATACCTGAAAAACGCGCGCAGGGTGATCGCCCTGATGCCGGGACCTCAGGGCGTGATGGCATGGCCGGCGGGTATGCCGAATGTGTCGGTCATCTGCGAAGAGGCGCGCTGGCCCATCGAAACCGGCCGGGTCGACCGGCTGATTCTATTGCACGGGCTTGAGACAAGCTCGGACCCGTCGGCGGTGCTGGAGGAATGCTGGCGCGTTTTAGGGCCGGGCGGCAAGGTTCTGTTTATCGTGCCCAACCGGGCCGGGCTTTGGTCCCGCAGCGATGCAACCCCTTTTGGCTTTGGGCAGCCCTACAGCCTGACCCAGCTTGAAACCCAGCTAAAGAAAAACGGCTTTACCCCCGAGCGCCACGTCGCGACGTTGTTTCAGCCGCCGACCCAACGCCGGTTCTGGCTGCGTACCGGGCAAATCTGGGAGCGATTTGGCAGAAAACTGACCGATCACTACGCGGGTGGGGTTCTGATCGTCGAGGCAACCAAACATGTGGTTCAACCCACTCAGGGTACGCCATCCAGAAAAGTGCGCGCTCTGGATGTTCTGGAGGGGATGGCCAAACCATCGCCCAAGCCGATCTAGCAGACCAAAGGTGATGCGGAATCGGGGCTTTCACGCCACAAACGGCGGAAAAAAACAAAGATTCCGGGTGCGCATTCGGTCGCAGTCTGACTAACCTTTTGAAAATACGCAATTAACACCTTTATCCACATATAAGCATGGCTGTTGCAGGACAAATTCCCGTCTGCTACATCCCCCGTGATTTTACTGGCGGCCCGTGTGCTGCCTGTTCCAAACAACAACCCCGCCCTGCACCTGGCGCAGGGGGAACGGGGCGAATATGACATCGGAAGGGTGGACGTGTCCGAACCAGCTTCGATCTCCTCAGGCATTGCAAATCGCTATGCCACTGCTCTCTTTGCTCTGGCCAAAGAAGAGAAATCCCTCAAATCGCTCGAGGCGGATATTGCGGCGCTTGAGGCGGCAATGGCCGACAGTGACGATTTCAACGACCTGATCAGCTCGCCTCTTTACAGCCGCGACGATCAGGCGGCGGCGGTTTCGGCGATTGCCGAGAAAATGAAGCTTTCGAAAATCGTCGCCAATACGCTGGCGCTGATGTCGGCCAAGCGACGTCTTTTCGTGCTGCCGCAGCTGCTGAGCGTTTTGCGCGAAATGATCGCCGAGGATCGCGGTGAAGTGACCGCCGATGTCCGCGCAGCCAAGGCCCTGACCAAGGCGCAGCAGGACAAACTTGCCAAGTCGCTCAAGGCGACCGTCGGCAAAGACGTGAAAATCAAGATGGCCGTCGATGAAAAGCTCATCGGTGGCCTCGTTGTTAAAGTGGGTTCGAAAATGATCGATACGTCGATCCGTTCGAAGCTGAATGCACTCCAGAACACCATGAAAGAGGTCGGGTAATGGGTATCCAAGCAGCCGAAATCTCTGCGATCCTCAAGGAGCAGATCAAGAACTTTGGCCAAGAGGCTGAAGTTGCCGAAGTGGGCCGTGTGCTCTCTGTTGGGGACGGTATTGCCCGTGTCCACGGTCTGGACAATG
>JASBSV010000111.1 GCA_030148745.1 Paracoccaceae bacterium | reverse complement strand
GTGCAGCGCTATTTCATCTGGCTGGGCAATATGCTGAGCGGGGATTTCGGACGCTCCTATTCGCTGAACCGCCCCGTGATAAACGAGATCGCCGACCGGTTTTCCGCCACCCTCATTCTGGCCGGGGTCAGTTTTGTTCTGTGTTCCGTGCTGGGTATTCTGGCCGGGGTCATCTCGGCGGCGCGGCAATACAGCTGGGCCGATAGGGCGATTACCTTTACCGTCCTGATCGGCATCTCGGTGCCGTCGTTTTTCCTTGGCATGATGATGATCCTGATCTTTGCCGTCCGGCTGCGGCTGCTGCCGGTTAGCGGCATGTATGCGATCTATGGCGGCGGCGATCTGCCTGATCTTCTGCGCCATCTGATCATGCCGGCCTTTGCGCTGTCGGTCGTGGCCACAGGCGTGATCGCGCGGCTGGCGCGCTCGGCCATGCTGGAGGTTTTGCGGCAGGATTACATCCGCACCGCCCGCGCCAAAGGCGTGCCCGAGCGGCGGGTGATCATGGGCCATGCCCTGCGCGCAGCAATGGTCAGTATCATTCCCGTTCTGGGCATTCAGGCGGGGTTTGTCCTGTCGGGATCGGTCTATATCGAGATCGTGTTCCAATGGCCCGGCATCGGCCGGATGCTGGTCGATGCGATCCTGACGCGCGATATCCTGCTGGTGCAGGGTGGCGTTGTGTTCGTGGCCGCCAGCTATGTGATTTTCAACATCATCGTCGATGTGGCGCAGGGCCTGCTTGACCCCAGGATCAAGGCATGAGGAAGTTTTTTGGCCTGTTGTTTCGTAACCGTCTTGCGAGCCTCGGGGCGGTGGTTCTGGGAGCGATTGTCGTTCTGGTGCTGATCACCCCGATCCTGCCCTTGCAGAACCCCGATATCACCGCCACCGCCGACCGGTTCCAGCGCCCGTTTTCGCCCGGTCACCTTCTTGGAACCGATCATCTGGGCCGGGACCTTCTGGCGCGGCTTTTGTATGGCACGCGGCTTAGCCTTGCGGTGGGTGCGGCGGCGGCGCTGATCGCCGGCATCATCGGCTCGGCCATCGGGATAACGGCGGGTTATTTCGGCGGGCGGGTTGATAACCTGATCATGCGCGGCGTCGATATGTTGATGGCGTTTCCCTATATCCTGCTGGCGCTGGCGATTGTCGCGGCTTTGGGGCCCGGCCTGATGAATGCGCTTTTTGCGGTGGCGGCGGTGAACATCCCGTTTTTCGCGCGCAACATCCGGGGCATTACCGTGGGTCTTGCGGGGCGCGAGTTTATCGACGCGGCAAAACTGTCGGGCATGGGGCATCTGCGGATCATCCTGACCGAGCTTTTGCCGAATGTCCTGCCGGTGATTATCATTGCGATGTCGACGACCGTGGGATGGATGATCCTTGAGACGGCGGGCCTGTCGTTTCTGGGGCTGGGGAGCCAGCCGCCACAGGCCGATCTGGGATCGATGCTGGGCGAGGCGCGTTCGGCCCTGATCACCTCGCCGCATACGTCGGTGGTTCCGGGGGTGATGATTTTCCTGATTGTGATGTCGATCAACCTTTTGGGTGACGGGGTGCGCGATGCGCTGGACCCGCGCCTGCGCTCGGGCGCTCTCAGCCGTCCGAGCGCCACGACACTGGTTGACCGGCGCGGCGATGTCCCGCCGCCTACCGATGATCTCTTGGCCATTCAGGATCTGCAAACCGAGTTTCGGGTGGGCGCACGAACCTATAAGGCCGTGGGCGGTGTCAGCCTGTCGGTCCGGCCGGGCGAATGTCTGGGCCTGATCGGCGAAAGCGGGTCGGGCAAATCGGTCACCGCCCTTTCGGTGATGGGTCTGGTTGCCTCACCGCCCGGCGTGATTACCGGCGGCGCGGTACGCTTTCAGGGCGAGGATCTGATCGGCGCAGCCTATGAAGACCTGCGGCGCAAGCGGGGCGACCGGGTGGCCTATATCTTTCAGGACCCGCTATCGACGCTGCATCCGCTCTACCGGGTGGGTGATCAGCTGGCCGAGGCGATCCGCTCGCACCACCCGGTCAGCAAGGCCGAGGCCCGCCGCCGCGCGATCGATCTCTTCGCGGCGGTGCGCATTCCTAACGCCGAGGCGCGGATCACAAATTTCCCGCATGAGATGTCGGGCGGAATGCGCCAGCGTGTCGGCATTGCGATGGCGCTGGCCAATGACCCCGATGTGATCATCGCCGATGAACCTACAACCGCGCTGGATGTAACGGTGCAGGCGCAGATTCTGACCCTGCTGGACGATCTGCGGCGCGAGCGCGGGCTGGCCATCATCTTTATCACCCATGATTTCGGCGTCGTCGGTCAGCTGTGTGACCGGGTGGCGGTGATGTATGCCGGCCGCATCGTGGAAGAGGGCCCCACCGGCGCGGTTCTGGCCCGCCCGGCGCATCCTTATACCCGGCGCCTTATCGCTTGTGTTCCCGAACTGGGGCAGGGGCGGCGCGAACTAGCCGCCATCCCCGGCCTGCCGCCCGAGGTCAGCAACCTGCCGCCGGGATGCGCCTTTGCGCCGCGATGTGACAAGGCGAGGGATCTCTGCCGGAAGGGCGAGATCGCTCTGGCGGGGCCGGGAGCGCGCCGCGTACGGTGCCTTTTCCCCGAGGAGGATCCGGCATGACTGCCCGCAGCCCCCGACCGAAAACTGCGCTGAAAGTCGACAATCTGTCCAAGACATTCGGCCTGTCGCGCTCGTTTTTTGGACGCAGCCGCCCCGGTGTTCGGGCGGTGCGCCCGGTATCTTTTGAGGTCAGCGCCGGTGAAACACTGGGCGTGGTGGGCGAATCCGGCTGTGGCAAATCCACCCTTGCGCGAATGCTGGTGGGGTTGACGCCGCCAACCGGCGGGCAGATCGAGATCGAGGGCAAGGCCCTGAACAATGCCGACCCGGCAGAGTTTGGCAGGCTGATACAATATGTGTTTCAGGACCCGATCAGCAGTTTGAACCCGCGCAAGAGCATCCGCCAGATCATCGAGGCGCCGCTGAAACTTTTGCATGGGATGAACCGGGCGGAACGCGCCGCGCGGATCCGCGAAATCTTTGCCTCGGTCAATCTGCGCGAGGATTTTCTGGACCGCTATCCGCATGAGTTTTCCGGCGGTCAGGCGCAGCGGATCACCATAGCCCGCGCATTGGCCGCCCAAGCGCGCATCCTGATACTGGACGAGCCTGTGTCGGCCCTCGACGTGTCGGTTCAGGCGCAGGTGCTGAACCTTTTGCGGGCGCTGAAACAGGAATTTGGCCTGACCTATCTTTTCATCAGTCACGATCTGGCCGTGGTCGAGGCGGTAAGCGACCGGGTGATCGTGCTTTATTTCGGCGCGGTCGTCGAAGTGGGCAGGGCAGAAAAAATCTTCAAAAACCCCAAACACCCCTATACAAGCCTGTTGGCGGAAAGCGCGCCGGTTGTTGGCCGCGCATTGCGCGCGCCGGAACAGAAAGACAGTGAATTGCCCGATCCTCTGAACCCGCCGACCGGATGTGCCTTTGCCGGGCGCTGTCCGCGTGCCACGGATCTTTGCCGCACGACCGAACCGCCGCTCAGCCAGATGGGAGAAGATCAGTTTGCCGCCTGTCACCACCCGCTCTAGATCCGAGCCCCGGCTGAGCCGCCCGGTTCAGGTCGCCGAAGCGATCAAGGACTGGGTGGTGGAGCAGGGGCTTCATGCCGGCGACCGCCTGCCCAGTGAGCCCGAGATGATCGAGCGTTTCAGCATGGCCAAGGGTACGATCCGCGAGGCGATGCGCATTCTTGAGGCGCAGGGGCTGATCAAGACGCGCACCGGTCCGGGCGGCGGCAGTTTCGTGCATGAGGTTTCCAAAGAGCGCGCGCGCGCCCTTTTGGGCAATTACTTTTACTTCAAGGATCTCAGCGTCGCGGATATCTATCAGCTGCGCCGCGCGCTTGAGCCTGAGCTTGCCGCATCGCTTGCCGGCAAGCTGTCAGAAGAGGTTCTGACAGAGCTGGAAGACAAGATCGCGACCTATTCTTCGCCCGCCAAAACGCTGGATGAGGAACGCGAGCAGCATATCGCATCGCTGAAATTCCACGCGCTTCTGGCAGCGCAGGCCGAGAATGAGCTGTTGGGCTTCCTGATCGATTTCATGGTCAATATCCTGTCGGATCTGACGGTTTACCGTAAACTCTATTCGCCGCCCAATATCGAGCTTTGGGGCAAGGGGCGCGATTTTCAGGCCCGGCTGGTTGTCGCCCTGCGCGAAGGCGACGCCGCAGAGGCCCGCCAGATCATGAGCGATCACATGGCCACAGCCCAGACGCTGATGGAAGGTCAGGAAGCGGAAATGCTGCGCCGCTTCATCTCTGAGTGATCAGGGCCGCCAAAGAATTTGGCAAAAGCGAATTTCTAAAAATATTAATATTATCAATAATATGGCATGTTGCATGGACGGCGCTCCAGTCTGTAGTGGCAGTGTATTTGCGCCATTTTCCGCCGGCAGGGGCGGATTTTTGCGCATCGCCGCCCCGATAGAAAAATCCTGGAACCAGAGGCTGGCCGGCTCGTTTTGTCCTTGCAAAACCGGCCCAGACTATCGGGCTTTAACATTTGGAGTAGCTATTATGAAACTTACGACTTTTGGACTTGCATCGGCGATCGCCCTGACTGCTGCGGCACCGGCTTTCGCACAGACGACCGAGGCAAAAGCGGCGGTCGATCTGAATATCCGCTCGGGCCCCGGCCCCTACTATGATGTCGTCGGTGTCATCTCGGGTGGTGACACGGTTGCCGTCGATGGCTGCCTTGAAAAAACCAACTGGTGCAAGATCACCTATGATGGCACGACCGGCTGGTCCTCGTCCGATTATCTGGCCGTTGGGGTCAATGACATGGCAGTGGCTCTGACGCAGCGCCCTGAAACGGTGAAGATCAAGACGGTAACTTACGAAGACACCAGCGCCACGACCACCAAACAGGCGGCTGGCGCAGCAGCTGGCGCCACGATCGGTGCGATTGCGGCCTATACTCTGGGCGGCCCGATCGGCGGCATCGTCGCCAGCGGTATTCTGGGCGCAGCAGGTGGCGCGGCCGCTGTTGAACCCTCGACCAAGACGATCACCTTCGTGCGCGATCATCCGGTTGATACCGTCTATCTGGATGGTGAGGTCGTGGTTGGCGCCGGCATCCCGGCCGAGGTAACCACCTATGAGGCGCCGCAGCCGGAGTTCCGCTATGCCAAGGTGAACGGCGTGACGGTTCTGGTGGATGCCAAGACCAACACCATTGTGAAAATCCTGCGTTGATCCTTTCGGGATCTGGCCCCGACGGGCCACACTGACAAGACGCAGCTCTGACAAGTGGCCCGACCGGATTATACCGGTCGGGCTTTTTTCAGCCCCAGGGGTGGGCGCCGTGGCGCTGGTCGACCCGGATCAGGCCAGCTTCATGATTTTTCCCGCGATTTTCGTCAATGTTTCCTGCGTCATGACGCCGCCGAATTTCAACGCCTCGGCCGGCATACCATAAACGACCGAGCTTGTCTCATCCTGCCCGATTGTCTTGGCTCCGGCGTCGCGCATCTCTTTCAGGCCGCGCGCGCCGTCGTCACCCATCCCGGTAAGGATCACCCCGATGGCGTTCGAGCCGGCAACCCGCGCGGTTGAACGGAACAGAACATCAACCGAAGGGCGGTGGCGGTTGACCAGCGGCCCCTCGCGCACCTGAACACGGTAATTGGCACCGCTGCGCGTCAGCAACGTGTGTTTGCCGCCCGGTGCGATCAGGGCGCGGCCGCGGATCACGCTGTCGCCGTCGCGCGCCTCCTGAACCGAGATCTGGCACAGGCTGTCGAGGCGCTGCGCAAAGGCGGCGGTAAAGCTTTCGGGCATATGCTGAACGATTACGATCGGTGGGGCAAAGGGCGGCAGCCGTTCAAGCACCTCGCGCAGCGCCTCTGTTCCGCCGGTCGAGGCGCCGATCACGATCACCGTTTCGGTCGTCTTGAGCATCGCCCCGCTTTTCGGCGGCGGCAGGATGACATCGGCCGACTGTTTGCTGCGCGCCGCCAGCGGGCGGTGGCGGGCCAGCCGCGCCCGGGTCGCCCCCAGGATCGCGTTCTGGATCAATATCCGGCTGTCCAGAAGGTTCTGGCGTACGCCCAGCGTCGGCTTGGCAATGACATCGATCGCACCCGCCTCGATCGCCGCCGAAAGCGTGGCGGTGCCATCGCCGACCAGAGAAGAGCAAACCACCACCGGGATCGGGCGCTGCGCCATCATCCGGCGCAGAAACGTGATCCCGTCCATGCGCGGCATTTCCACGTCCAGCGTGATGGCATCGGGCGTTTCGCGTGCGATATGTTCGGTGGCCTGAAACGGATCGCCCGCCGTTGCCATCACCTCTAGCTCGTCGTGATCATTGATAATCTCACTCAGCGTCTGACGGACCGAGGCACTGTCATCCACGATCAGAATGCGCTTTTTCTTGCGCCCGCTCATGGCTGCACCGTTTTTTGATAGATCGAAGGTTGCACCGGGGTCAGCGCCCGATGCCGGACGCCGGTTTCGCTGTGCCCGGTCAGAAGATAGCCGCCCGGGCGCAGGTGGTGAACAACCCGGTCGATGACGGTCGCCTGTATCTCGGCGTCGAAATAGATCAGAACATTGCGCAGAAAGGCGACATCGGCGGTGATGCCCGCCAGCCCGGTTCCGGTCACCAGATTGGCCTGTCGCCATTCGGCCATCTTGCGCAACTCGGGCACGATGCGATGCCGCTCGCTCCCGTCGCGGGCCCTAAGGAAGTATTTCTGGCGCAGTTTCGCCGATACAGTTTCAAGGTCGGTCGGGGGATAGATCGCCGCCTTTGCCGCCGCGATTACCACCGTTGAAATATCGGTTCCGATCAGGCGAAAGCGAAAGGCGTTGGGCGCCGCAGTGCGATAGTTTTCCGCCACGACCAAAGCGGTATACCCCTCCTGCCCGGTCGAGCAGGCGGCGCTCCAGAAGGTGATTTCACTGCGTCTTTTCGACAGCTCCGGCAGCCCCTCTTCATGGAGCCAGCGGTATTGGTGATTTTCGCGGAAAAAGCTGGTGGTGTGGACCGTAAGCGCCTCGGTAAAGCGGACACGTTCGGATTTGTCGCGTTTCAGAAGCGCAATATACTGCGAAAAATCGGCCGAGCCGCTGGCGGTCACGCGGCGCGCCAGCCGGGTTTGCAGGAAATGGATCTTTTCGGGGGTCAGCCGGATCCCTGCTTCGGAGCGCGCAAGATCGGCCAGAGCAGCAAGGTGATCGGGCCGAAGCTTAGGGGCAGGCGGCTGCTGTGAATGTTTTACAGAGGTTTGTGGCATTTATCCCATTAAATCCATACTTTGATCTGCGAAGAGACAAGCCAGATCGACCAGAACCACCAAGGCATCGTCGCGCCGGCAGAGGCCCAGAATAACGTGTGAATTGACGCGCCCGACCCCCAGATCCGGCGGCGCCTCGATCTCTTCGGGTTCGATCCGGCACACATCGCGTACCCGATCGGCCAGAACCCCGACGGGCCGCGGATCGGCGCCCGATTGTTCGATCTCAAAGACCACAACACGCGTGTCGCTCCCCTCGGCAGAGGAGCCCATGCCAAGCCGCGCGGTCAGCTCTACAATCGGCACGCTGGAGCCGCGTACATCGATGACCCCGCGTATCTCATGCGGTGCGTTGGGCAGGCGTGTCACCGGCTGCGTGTCCAGAATTTCACGTACGCGCTGGACCGCTACTGCAAAGGTCTGGCCGTCCAGATCGAAGGTCAGGAAAGTGGAGGCCGCGTCATCGGCGGCCTCCAGCATGTCCGGGTGAATTTCGGTCGGCGGGGGTTGCAGGACCTCGGTTTCAGCTTGCATAGCGCTCAAACTCCGCATCCAGCTCTTCTTCGCTGCTCAGGTCGATCTGGGTGCCGCCACTGCTTGCCACCGGGGGCTCGCCCACCGCAGGTGCAGTTGAGGATTTGGCGGCTGGTGCTCCGGTTGCGGGACGCTTGTGGCGGGTGCTGGCGCCTGCCGCCTCTTCAACCCGGAAATAGCTGATCACTTCGGCCAGTTCGATCGACTGATCGGCCAGTTCCTGGCTTGTCGCGGCCGAGCGGTCGGCGGCGGCCGCATTCTGCTGGATGACCTTGTCAAGTTCACGGATTGCCCCGTTGATCTGTTCGGCGCCGACATTCTGTTCCCGGGTGGCCGAGCTGATTTCCTGAACCAGATCCGCCGTGCGCTGAATGTTGGGCACAAGCGTTTCCAGCATCCGGCCGGCCTCGCCCGACACCTCGACCGTTTCATCGGAAAGCTGGCTGATCTCGGCGGCGGCGGTCTGACTACGCTCGGCCAGTTTGCGCACCTCGGATGCGACGACCGCAAAGCCTTTGCCATGGGTCCCTGCGCGGGCTGCCTCGACCGCGGCATTCAGGGCCAGAAGATCGGTTTGACGCGCGATTTCCTGGATGATGTTGATCTTATCGGCAATGGTTTTCATCGCGGCCACGGCCTTGTCCACCGCCTCACCGCTTTTCTTGGCGTCCGCGGCCGACTGGGTCGCGATCTTTTCCGTCTGGCTGGCGTTATCGGCCGTCTGGCTGATGTTGGCGGTCATTTCCTCGATCGAGGCCGAGGCCTCCTCGGCGGCGGCAGCCTGGCTGGTGGAGCCGGCGTTCAGTTCGGCCGAGGTCGCGCTCATGCTGGCGGCGCGCTCCGAGACCATGTCGACCGACTGGGTGGTGCGGCTGATGGTGCGGCGCAGTTGCAGAAGCATTTTCTTGAGCGCCTTGCCCAATGCGTCCTGTTCGGAGCGGTTGTCAACCTCGACCGTCAGATCGCCTTCGGCGATCTTGGTGGCGGTTTCGGCAAGGGCGCGGTTGTTCGACATGATCCGGTCAATCGCCTTGGCCATGGCGCCAATTTCGTCCTTGCGGTCCTGATAGGGCACTTCGACGTTGGTTTCGTCTCGCGACATCTTGATGGTGATGTCTGTCATCGTGGCCACCGCGCGGGCGATGCTGGCGGTCAGCATCCAGGCGATCACACAGGCCAGAAGAACCATGATGACGGTGCCGACAATGATCACCGCATTGGCTGTGCGGGCCGCTGCATCCTGAATGGCGGAACCCTCGGCGAGAATGCCCGCTTCGGCATTGATGAATTCAGCGCTGATTGTCCGGATTTCATCCATAAGCGCCTTGCCCGCGCCAGAGCTTTCGATCTGCCGCGCCTCTTCGCGGGTGGCGAAATTGCGCATCAGTTCGATTTCGCGCAGAGCGATAGTGCTGCGCCATTTTTCTTCAGCGCCCATCAGACGATGCAGACGCTCCTGCTGATCAGGTAGTGCTACCGTTGCTTTCATCAGATAGGCCATCTCGGCGGCAAAGGCAGCCTTGCCCTTGTTGAAGGGCTCAAGGAAAGCTTCGTCACCAGAGACCAGAAATCCGCGCACGCCGGTTTCCTGATCAATCACGGCGGCCAGAAGATTGTCCGCCCGGTCCATCACCTCAGAGATTTTTTTAGCTTGGGCATCTACTGTTTCAAGCTTGGCGATGCTCATATAGGTGACCGCCGACATGGAAATTGAAATCAGCACTATGGCACTGAAGGCAAGGCCGAACTTTCGGCCGATTGATAGGGATCCCAAAGACATAAGGGCTACTCCGGTTTGCTGTGAATGTTGGAATTACTGGACAGGCAGAGCGAATGCGTTATCGGCATCGATCAGAATGACCAAAGTATCGTCGCGCTTGGCGACCCCCCGAAAACAATCGGCGGGCCAGCGAATGCCCAGTTCGGGGACGGTATCAAGCTCGGCGGTGGTTGTGTCGATGACATCCTCGACCTCGTCGACCATCACGGCAAGCTTGGCGGTTTCTCCCTTCATTTTCGTTTCAAGCACCAGCATCCGCGTGGTGTGAATCTGTTCGGCCGGCCGCATCCCCAGCCGGAACCGCAGGTCGATCACCGGCACGATCGAGCCGCGCACGTTAATCAGCGTGGGCGCCAGTGCATTGGCGTTTGGCACCCGGGTGGTTTTTTGCGGGTCGATGATTTCCGCCACCATGCCGACCGATATGCCAAAGGTTTCATCGGCCAGTTTGAAGGTCAGCACGGTTTCGGCCTGGGGCGCTGTATTGTGGATGTGATGAATATCGGCGCCGGGCGTCAGTTCTGTTTGCAGTGACATCTGAATGCTCCTTCAGGCCGCGATAAGAGAGTTTGTGCCGGTCCGGCGCACCAATGCGTTGACGTCCAGGATCAGCGCGACAGCTCCGTCGCCCAGGATCGTCGCCCCGGCCAGTTCCTCGACCATCCGGTGATAGGCGCTGAGCGGTTTGATCACCGTTTGCAGCTGGCCCAGAACGTCATCGATGACCAGGCCGATACGCTGACCTTCAGCATTGACGATTGCCACGCGCCTGCCCGGCTTGGCGCTGGCGTCATAGCCAAAGAGGGTATCAAGGCTCAGATATGGAACCAGTTGGTCGCGGATCCGCAGAATTGAGCGCCCTTCCTCGCGGCCATTCTCGCTTTCGGGCAGGTCGACGCATTCCTCGACGCTGGACAGCGGCAGGACAAAGGGGTCACCGTCTACCGTGACCAAAAGCCCGTCGATGATGGCCAGCGTCAGCGGCAGGCGAAGGGTAACTTCGGTTCCGGCGCCGGGGTGGGATTTAACATCGATCGTGCCGCGCAGGTCATCGACCACGCGGCGCACCGCATCCATGCCCACGCCGCGTCCTGAGACCGACGTGAGGCTGTCGGCAGTGGAAAATCCCGGCTCGAAGATCAACTGGTGCAGGGCGTCATCGCTCAGATCCTGATCTTCTGTGATCAACCCGCGCTCGGTCGCGCGGCGGCGGATCGCGTTGGTATCGAGCCCCGCGCCATCATCGGCTACGGTGACCAGAACCTCACCACCAGACTGGCGCGCGCCAAGTCGGATCGTCGCGGCCTCGGGCTTGCCGCTCGCGGTGCGCGTTTCGGTGTTTTCCACGCCATGGTCGACCGCGTTGCGGATCATGTGAACCAAAGGTTCGGTCAGGCTGTCGATGATGTTCTTATCGACCTCTGTATCCCCGCCTTCGGTAATCAGCGTGGCGGGTTTTCCCAGTTCCGCCGACAGATCGCGCACCACACGGCGAAATTTCCCAAAGACAATCGACAGGGGCAGCATTCTGATCGACAAGGTTGTATCGCGCAGCCCGGTCACCAACGCGTCGATCTCTTCGACCGTGGTTTCAAGGCGGGTATCGTCAAGGCTTTCGGCGATGGATTTCAGCCGCGCCTGAGCGATCACCAGCTCGCCCAGCTGATCCATGAGATCATCAAGCCGGTGGGCCTGAACGCGCACGGAATCGGATTTTGCCGCGCCCTGTTCGGCCTGAACCGGCTTATCACCGGTTGTTGCGGGGGCGCCGGTTTGTGGCGGCGCCTGATCGGGTGCAGGGGTGACATCGGTGATGGTCAGCTCGGCGTCCATCTGAAAGATGAATATATCGTCAATCCGGCTGCGTTCGGCCTCGCTCGTCAGTGTCATGTCCCATGCAAGGTAACATTCAGCCGGATCCAGATCCTCGATTGCCGGAACGTGGTCGGTAACGCAGCTGACCTCAAGCGCGCCAAGCTGGGCCACCTCGGCCAGCAGAAGATCGGCGCGAAAGCCGTTTTTGAGAGCCCCCGGTTCGGGACTGAACCGGATGTGCCATTGGCGCAGATGTGACGTTTGGTCGGTCGGTTCTGTAGTGGCCGCCGCGGGCTGATCTGGCGCTGCGGTCTGGGGGCTTGCACCTTTCAGCAGGGCCAGACGGGCAAGCAGCTGTTCATCTGTCTGGGCCATTGACGCCGTCAGTTCGGCATTGGGCCCCAAAGCCAGAAGCGCCCCCAGATGATCGCGCGAATCCAGAGATACGGCAATCAGATCGGGCGTGACCTGAGCGTGTCCCTCGCGGATCTGGTCGAAGGCATCTTCGAAATGGTGGATGAAGGCGGCCAATGCCCCAAAGCCGAACATGTCGCCCGAGCCTTTGAGCGTGTGCAGGGCGCGGAAAGCGGCATCGATCCGCTCAGCATCCTGAGGGGCCTGTTCAAGTTCAAGAAGGACCTCTTCAAGCGATTGAAGAAGCTCGACGGCTTCTTGCAGGAACGTATCTGCTGGAGTGTTCATTTAAGATCCGATCATTTTTGCGACGATGCTGCAAATCTTCTGCTCGTCGAACGGTTTAACGATCCAACCGACGGCGCCGGCGGCCTTGCCTTCCATCATTTTTTCTTTCTGCGCTTCGGTGGTCAGAAGGATCACCGGAACGCCGTCGAACTGATTGTCGGTACGGATTGCCCGGGTCATCTCGATCCCGTTCATGTTCGGCATGTTGAGATCGGTGATCACCATATCGATCTTGTTCTCACGCATTTTGCGAAGGCCATCGTTGCCGTCTTCGGCCTGAACGACGCAATACCCCCGAGGTTCGAGCGCAAAGGCGATCATTTCGCGGATACTGGCGCTGTCATCGACGCTTAAAACGGTCTTGCTCATGACGATGGCTCCTCCCAGCCGCGGGTTTCGGTGAGCGCCGAAACTGCCGCCTGTGCGCGCGGGCCGAGTGTTGCCGGGGCGGCCCCCGTTGGCCGGGTCGCGGCAATGAGCAGCTGAAGCGCCGAGACCGAAGCCTCGGGCGTTTCCGAGCCCAGTTCGATAAGTTGGCTGGCCTCCTGCGATGTCATGCTTGCCAGAACGTCCTTGCGCAGATCGCGCGCGTCCGAGGCGGTAAGATCGGCCGGAACCATCAGGGGTTCGGCCGCTGTCGCAAGGGTTTTCGTGTCGGATTGTGTCATGGAAACCTTCGTGCCAATTGAGTTCGTCAACGTTGGCGGCGACTTGCTAATAAACGGTTTCCCGCCGGCAGAGCGGCGGCCTGAAACTTGCTACAATTTGCGGTAAATCGGCCTGAACCGGGGCGGGGGCGTTCAATCTTCTTTAAGGCGGGGCGGGGACTGTTGCTTGTGATACATGTGGAGTTTTTTATGTCTGGACAGCCGGTTGGCACCGATGGTGAGCTGATAGACCTGTTAGAACGAACCGCCGATGCGGCGCTGGATACTTCTGTCACGGCGCTGTCACGGATGCGCAATGTACGTGATGCAGCCGGCGGGATTTCCGGTGCGGTCGAGGCGCTTGAACAGGCATTCAGCACCGGCGATGCCGAGGCTGTGGCGACCGATACCACAACGCTTCTGGCGGCGGCGGAAACGGCGATCGGGCGTTCGGCGAAAACCCTGTCACAGGTTGACGCGGCAAGGCTTGAGGTAACGTTGCGCCGGGCACAG
>JASBSV010000097.1 GCA_030148745.1 Paracoccaceae bacterium | reverse complement strand
ATCCTGCGCGAGGATGTGGTCATCCGCCTGCGGCAACTGGCGCTGGGCAACCTGCGGATGCTGATTGCCACCGACGCCAACGGCCTGCGCCGGATCACCCTGACCTTCACCGATGTCTATGGCAAATTGATGAGCCTCTTTGGCACCGCGGTCGAAGTGACCAATGCCGTGCCCTTGCAATCGGACACCCTGACCGATGCCGCGCTGAACCGGGCGCTGGTGCCACTCTTTGAATTCGCCGATTTTCTGGAAAACGCCAATGACGCGGCCATGTATGGCGACCGCGCAAGGCTCTATCGCCACCTCAGCGATATCCGCGAGCGGATTCGCGAGCTTCAGATTTATCACGAGGCGCTGACCCAGATGGTCGATGACGCGCCGCAGGACCACTTCAAAGGCCTGCCGCCCCCCGGAACGCGCCTGCAATAAGGCCGCGTGCGCCCAACCCGGCTGCGCCCTGACATCCACACAGGTCACCGATAAACGCCGCGCCGCGCAGGGCAAGCGCACGTCTCGGCACCCCATAAAACTCCGCAGGGTAATCGTTGAGAGTGGTTTTTGCCCCAGGCCTGCCGCCGGAAGCCATCCAACCGCTTTCTTTCTTGAGGCCCCTCCGCTCTCTGTCACAGCCCCTTGGCGCCTGTGGCGATCCAGCTGCCTGTCATCTATGCGCGGCGCATAACCATTAAGGCGAATTTGCGCCTGCCATTTACAGGCGCGGTTCGTCCTTGAGCCCATGTCAAAACTCCCCCTGGTGTGACCAGAGCGTGACAAGCTGCATTTCAGGCGTTTCTCACTTCAGCCCAACCAGGCGAAAGTCCGCAGTATTATTAAGCTTTTTAGTGGCGCACCTGAGAGGATTCGAACCTCTGGCCTCTGCCTTCGGAGGGCAGCGCTCTATCCAGCTGAGCTACAGGTGCCTGCCGCCCATATATCCGCGCGCGATCCTGCCCGCAACGCCTAAAAACCGCCAACCGCCGCTTCCATTTGGAATAAATATCCCCGCCGGAGGCTCCGCCGCCGCCTCAGGCGAAAAGCTCATGGGCCAGCTCCAGCGCCTCCACCAGAACATCCACCTCGGCCTTTGTGTTATAAAGGCCAAAAGACGCGCGGCAGGTCGCGCTGACGCCCAGATGCTCCATCAAAGGCTGGGCGCAATGATGCCCGGCCCTGACCGCCACGCCCTTTTTGTCCAATATGGTCGAGATATCATGCGCATGCGCCGCCCCGGCCATGGTAAAGGAAAAGATCGCCGCCTTGCCCGGCGCGCTGCCCTGAAGGTTCAGCCAGTTCAGCCCGCCCAGACGCTCGGCGGCGTAATCGCGCAGGTCTGCCTCATGGGCGGCGACGTTCTGCATCCCCAGATCCATCAGATACTCCAGCGCCGCGCCAAGTCCGATCTGCTGCACGATGGCCGGCGTTCCGGCTTCGTACTTCATCGGCGGCGCGTTATAGGTGATCTGGTCGCGGTGCACCTCGCGGATCATGTCGCCGCCGCCCATGAAGGGGCGCATCTCTGCCATCCGCTCGGGCCGGGCATAAAGCGCGCCCGAACCTGACGGCCCATAAAGCTTGTGGCCGGTGATGGCATAGAAATCACAGCCCAGATCGCTCAGATCGACGGGCATATGCACCGCGCCCTGACTGCCGTCGACCAGCACCGGGACCCCTTTGTCATGGGCGCCGCGGGTGATGGATTTGACATCAACAACGGTTCCCAAGACGTTGGAGACATGCGTGATTGCCACCAGTTTTGTCTTTGGCCCGATCGCCGCGATCACCGCCTCGGGGTCAAGGCTGCCATCGCTGCCGGTCTCGACCCATTTCAGCACCACGCCCTGACGTTCGCGCAGAAAATGCCAGGGCACGATATTGGCGTGATGCTCCATCACGCTCAGCACGATCTCATCGCCCGCCTGCATTCGCGGCATCGCCCAGCCATAAGCGACCGTGTTGATCCCCTCGGTCGAGCCTGTGTTCATCACGATATGATCGGGTGACGGCGCGTTCAGAAACCGCGCTATGGTCTCGCGCACCGCCTCGTAATTGTCCGTTGCGACGTTAGAAAGCGTGTGCAGGCCCCTGTGAACATTTGAATATTCATGGCTATAGGCGCGGGTGATCGCATCGATCACCACCTGCGGCTTCTGCGCCGAGGCGCCATTGTCCAGATAGACCAGAGGCTTGCCATTCACCTGCCGCGACAGGATAGGAAAATCACGGCGGATCTTGTCTGTGTCATACATCGCTCAGGCCCCCGGAGCCACCAGAAGGGTCGAAAACCCGATCAGAACCGACATGACCAACACCAGCGCGATCAGCGTTCCGATCATGCCCACAAAAACCTGCCCAAGTGAGGTAAAGCCATGCACCACGGCGATGAAATTGGTCATCAGCCAGAACAGAAAGCCGATCCCGACCCATGCGAACATCGCGCTCAGCGGCAGCGCGATCAGCCCCAGAGCTGTCTGCACCACCTGAAAGGCCACCATCACAAGCTGCAGCCATGTCATCAAAAGCAACACATCGCCCATCTGCCCGGTGCCGCCAAAGGCCCGCCCGATCCATGTGACCATCGCGGTCGAGATCAGGATCGATCCGCCCACCATGAAGCCCACCATGATTCCGCCGGGCATCACCACCCCGTCGATCGGCGCCATCGGATGCAGCATCAGACCGATCTGCACGATGATCCCCGACAAAACACAGACCAGCACCAGAAAGGGCCAGATCTGATCGCGCGGGATCGCACCGTTCAGAACATCCTGCGCGGCCTTGCGCGGGTCGGTGATGCTGTCGCGGAGCAGGGTCAGAATATGGTTCAGCATCGCACTCTCGCTTGACGGCGCCCTCTGTCAGGCCGGGATTTTCTTGTCATTGCCGGGACCGGCCGTTTCAATCTCGCGGATACCAGCCCCCCAGACCAGAAGAAAGGTGATAAGTGTCACAAGCCCGGCAAAAGACCTAAGCGCCCCGGCCCCGGCCAGACCATCGATCAGCCCCATAACCA
>JASBSV010000089.1 GCA_030148745.1 Paracoccaceae bacterium | reverse complement strand
GGTATAACCGATCGCCGCCGTCACGACGCGGCGCATTTCGCCAAGGGTGATACCGGCATATTTGGCCCCGACCGACAGGCCGATAAAGAACTGCGCGGCCAAAATAACCTCGGCCGGCGGGCGGGCGTGAAGAAAGCCTGTCAGGCTGGCGATGGCGGCAAGGATCAGAGGGCCAAGGATCGAAGCGCCGAAAAGCCCGGCCCAAAGGGCGATCCGCCAGCCGGCGACGGCGGTGATCAGCATGACCACAAGCTCGCGCAAAGGCACCTGACTGGCCGGCTGGCCCGGCGGGTGATCAAGGTTCATGCCAAAGCCATAGGTCAGAACCATCGGCAGGGCCGAGACGATAATCAGAACCCGGGTGGCGTGGATCAGGCTAAGGATACGGGGGCTGCCCCCGGCCTCTTCGCCAAAGATCAGCATATCCTGAAGACCGCCGGGCATGGCGGCGTAATAGCTGGTGGCCGGATCAAACCCCCAGATCCGTCGAAAATAGGGATAACCAACCGCGCCGATGGCCAGAACAAAGACCGGCACCAGCGCCACGCTATAGGCCATTTCCGGCAGGCGCCCGATCAGCGCTGGCGTGATCGAGGCCCCCACGGCGACGCCCAGAACCGTGCGCATACCGTCGCCCAGAAGTTTCTGCGTGGCCAGCGTCAGCCCGGCCAATGCCGCGACCAGACAGCCGAAAAGCGGCCCCAAAAGCCATGGCAAGGGCAGCGCCGCGGCACGAAAGAGGGCCACGCCAATGCCGGCAACGGCAAAGGTCTGAAGGTGGACGCGGAATGCGGAAGCCATCAAGCAACGCCTGTTGTTCCTGATTTGAATATCCTGAGCCTTATCAGGACACAAGCGGCATGGCCCTGGCCGCTTGCAGGCAGGTCCGGCGTGGTGCTAGGTGCAGCGCAAGGGGCTTGAAGCAGGGAGCAGCGCCAATGAGGATCGGGTTGATTTGTCTGGTGCTGGCCTATGTGCTGAGCCAGTTTTACCGCGCGTTTCTGGCCGTCCTGACACCGGTTCTGGGCGTCGATATAGGCGCCAGCGCCGAGGATCTGGCCTTTGCCTCGGGCGTTTGGTTCATCGTCTTTGCGTTGATGCAGTTGCCGGTTGGCTGGGCGCTGGATCATATCGGGCCGCGGCGCACGGCCTCGGCCTTGCTGGCTTTGGGGGCGGGCGGCGGCGCGGCGCTTTTTGCTATCGCCACCTCACCCTTTCAGGTGATTGTGGCCATGGCGCTGATCGGGGTGGGCTGTTCGCCTGTTTTGATGGCCTCTTACTACATCTTTGCGCGGGTCTATCCGGCACGGGTCTTTGCGACGCTGGCGGCGGTGGTGATCGGCGTGGGATCGCTGGGCAATATCGCGGGCTCGGCGCCTTTAGCCTGGGCGGTCGAGGCCTTTGGCTGGCGCGAGACGCTTTGGGCCCTTGCAGCGATTACGGTCGCGGTTGCAGGGCTTTTGTTTATTACTGTCAGGGACCCGCAGCGCGTGGTGAGCGAGCATAAGGGGTCGGTTCTGGATCTGCTGCGAATGCCGGCGCTGTGGCTTATCCTGCCCTTGATGTTCGTCAATTACGCCCCGGCGGCGGGCATTCGGGGCCTGTGGGTCGGCCCCTATCTGACGGATGTTTTCGGCGCGGGGCCAATCGGGATCGGGCGGGCCACGCTGGCCATGAGCCTTGCGATGGTGGCGGGAAATTTCGTCTATGGGCCGTTGGACCGGCTGTTTGGCACCCGAAAATGGGTGGTTCTGATCGGCAACCTTTTTGGTGTCGCGGCGCTTTTGGCGCTTTATCTTCAGCCGGCGGCAAGTTTCGGAATGGCCGTTTTTCTGACCTCGGCAATCGGTTTTTTCGGCGCCTCCTTTGCCGTCATTATGGCGCATGCCCGAAGCTTTTTCCCCGCGCATCTGACCGGGCGGGGCGTGACGCTGATCAATCTTTTCGGCATTGGCGGCGTTGGTATCTTTCAGTTTGCGACCGGACAGATTTATGCCTCTGCAAATCCGGGCGCGGCAGACCCGGCCGCCCCCTATGCCACGCTTTTCCTCTTTTCCGGGGCGCTTTTGCTGGCGGGTGCGGTGATTTATGCCTTTAGCCGCGATCGCACCGACTGATCCCCCCTTTCGCTTGTGCGGCAAAGGGGCTATGAACCCGCGTCTTGAGTACGCAGGAGGCCATAATGGGCTATAGAGTCGCTGTTGTCGGGGCCACGGGGAACGTGGGCCGCGAAATGCTGAACATCCTTGACGAACGTCATTTCCCGATTGACGAACTTGCCGCGCTGGCAAGCCGTAAATCGCTGGGAACCGAGGTCAGCTTTGGCGATACCACACTCAAGACCAAGGATCTGGACACGTTCGATTTCACCGGCTGGGATATCGCGCTTTTCGCCGTGGGGTCGGAAGCGACCAAGAAATATGCGCCCAAAGCGGCCGCGGCAGGCTGTGTGGTGATCGATAACTCGTCGCTTTACCGCTATGACCCGGATGTGCCGCTGATCGTGCCCGAGGTGAACGCCGACGCGATCATGGGCTATTCGAAAAAGAACATCATCGCCAATCCCAACTGCTCGACCGCGCAGATGGTTGTGGCGCTCAAGCCGCTGCATGACCGGGCGCGGATCAAGCGCGTGGTGGTCAGTACCTATCAGTCCGTTTCAGGCGCCGGCAAGGAAGGCATTGACGAGTTGTGGGACCAGACCAAGGGGATGTATGTGCCCGGTCAGGAGGTCGACCCGTCAAAGTTCACCAAGCAGATCGCCTTTAACGTGATCCCGCATATCGATGTTTTCATGGACGATGGATCGACCAAGGAAGAATGGAAGATGGTCGCCGAGACGAAAAAGATCGTTGATCCCGCGATCAAGGTCACCGCGACCTGCGTGCGCGTGCCGGTCTTTGTCGGGCATTCCGAAGCGATCAACATCGAGTTTGAGGATTTTCTGGACGAGGATGAAGCGCGCGACATCCTGCGCGAGGCACCCGGCGTAATGGTCATCGATAAGCGCGAGGATGGCGGTTATGTCACCCCGGTCGAAAGCGTCGGTGATTTTGCGACCTTCATCAGCCGCATCCGTCAGGACAGCACGATCGATAACGGTCTGAACCTGTGGTGCGTGTCCGACAACCTGCGCAAGGGCGCGGCGCTGAACGCGGTCCAGATCGCCGAGGTTCTGGGCCAGCGGGTTCTGAAAAAAGGCTGATCGGCCTGACAATTGTAAAAAACGCGCCGGGATTTCCGGCGCGTTTTTTGTTGTCTTACGGGGCGCAGGGCGCGATCAGATCGCGCTGAAGTCACCACCCTCAGGATCATAGGCCAGAAGGCTGCCTTCGCCGATATCGGTCCAGAGCCCGTGAATCATCAGCCGGTCCTGTTCGACCGCCTCCTTGACGAAGGGAAAGGTCATCAGGTTCTCAAGCGAGGTCAGCACCGCCTGCTTTTCCAGCGCGTGAACGCGATCAGCGGGGTCTTCGATATCCTTGACCCTTTCGTAACCGGGTCGCAGGATATCCATCCAGCGGCCGACAAAGCTGGATTTTTCCTCAAGCTCGGGCGCTTGACCGGAACACATGTCATAACAGCCCTGAACGCCGCCGCATTTGGAATGGCCCAGAACGATCAGATGCGCGACCTTCAGGGCGGTGACGGCAAATTCAACCGCGGCCGAGGTACCGTGCTGGGCGCCGTCGGGGCTGTATTCCGGGACCAGATTGGCGATATTGCGGTGAATGAAAAACTCGCCCTGATCGGCCCCGAAGATCGAGGTGACATGGACCCGGCTGTCACAGCATGAAATCACCATAGCCGGCGGGCGCTGACCCTCTTCGGCCAGGCGGCGGTACCAGGGCCGATTCTCGGCATAGGTGGTGGCCTTCCATCCATGATAACGTTGCACAAGATAGCTTGGCAGAGGTTTGGCGTATTTCATCGGTCATCCTTCTGAGCTGGCCCCGTTTTCTACGCCGGAATTTACCGAAATTCGAGCCATTTTTAAGCCGGTCGTCAACCTTTTGTCATCCCTGCGGGGGCAGTTTGCATGCGGGTGTGAGCGGGCGCGAAAGAGCGAGAGGAAGAAGATATGGGGCCTTTCCTGAAACGGAGAGAAAAGGTTCAGATGGATGCCGAGAAAGTGACGAAACTGTTTGCGCGGCTGGGCGATGGCGCCGCCGAGGAGGCGATCTGCCGCGCGATGGAGGAGCTGGCCGCGCGGCTGATGGCGGCGCAGACCGCGCTGGTGACGGGCGATATGGTCAGGGTGGCGAAAGCCGCGCGCGGGATGATCGGCATCGCCGAGGAAGTTGGTCTTGTCAGCCTTGCGCGGGTCGCCTCGGACGTTGCCTTTTGCGCCGGCGAGAGGGATCCGGCGGCAGCGGCAGCAACTCTGGCCCGGCTCGAACGGGTGGGCGATAAATCGATGACGGGCATCTGGGATCTGCGCGATCTGTCGATCTGACCCTTGCGGCCATCGCCCGGTCCGATAGGGTTGGCAGGTGTTCAACATGAGGTCCGACAAATGGCGCTGACATTTGCCATCACCGATGCTTCGGCGGTGCCGCTGCATATCATCGAAACCGACGCGCTTGAGGATTTTCTGGCCGGTCTGCCGGCGCCGCAGCGGGCCGAGCTTGAGGGGCGGGGATTTACCGCGGCGCTGGGCCAGCATGTGGCGCTTTACGGCCCGCAGGGCGAGCTGGCGCTGGCGGTTTCGGGCTATGGCACCGAAAAGACACGCGCGCGCGGCCGGTTTCATCTGGCTGCGGCGGCTAATAACCTGCCCGAAGGGCGCTATCGGCTGGTTCACGATCTGCCGCCCGAGGCGCTGGAAGAGGCAGCGCTGGGGTGGCTTCTGGCCGGATATCGCTTTGATCGCTACCGCAAGAAAAAGGCCGCCAAGGCGCTGCTTTGCTGCCCCGAGGGGGTGGATGCCGCGCGGGTCGAAACCATCGCCCGGGGCGAGGCGCTGACCCGTGATCTGATCAATACGCCTGCCTCGGACATGGGTCCTGATCAGCTGGAAGAGGCTTTCGTGGGGCTGGCAGATGAGTTTGGCGCGGCGGTCTCGATCAGCGCCGGTGAGGCTCTGATCAACGAGAACCTGCCGATGATCCACGCGGTTGGCCGCGCATCGGACCGGGCGCCGCGGCTTTTGGATATGCGCTGGGGCGATCAGGGGCCGCTTCTGACGCTGGTGGGCAAGGGGGTTTGTTTCGATACAGGCGGGCTAAACATCAAGCCCGGTGCGTCGATGGGGTTGATGAAAAAGGACATGGGCGGCGCGGCGACGGTCATGGGGCTGGCCCGGATGATCATGGCGCTTGGGCTGAAACTGCGCCTGCGCGTGCTTGTGCCTGCGGTAGAGAATTCGATTTCGGGGCCGGCGATGCGGCCCGGCGATATTCTGACCTCGCGCAAGGGGCTGACGGTCGAGATCAACAATACCGATGCCGAGGGGCGTCTGGTTCTGGCCGATGCGCTGACGCTGGCCTCGGAAGAGGCGCCCGATCTGCTGATCTCGATGGCGACGCTTACAGGCGCGGCGCGGGTGGCCGTGGGCCCCGATCTGGCGCCTTATTTCACCGGTGACGACGCACTGGCCGCGACGCTGGAGGCCGCGGCCGGCAAGGTGCGTGACCCGGTCTGGCGCCTGCCCTTCTGGGAGCCATATGAGAAGATGATCGAACCTAAGATCGCCGATCTGGACAATGCGCCGAAAGGTGGCTTTGCCGGCTCGATCACGGCGGCGCTGTTCCTGCGCCGTTTTGTCGGTGACAATGATCGCTATGCGCATTTCGATATCTTCGGCTGGCAGCCGGCAGCGGCGCCTGCGCGGCCCAAAGGCGGCGTGGGTCAGGGCGCGCGCGCGGTCCTTGACGCCCTGCCAGAGCTTTTGGCGTTGTGAGCGGCGCGCGCGATACCGAACGTGACGCGGCGGGTGCCGCGGGTCAGCCGCGCCGCGTCGCCGCCGCGCTGGCCGACCTGCTGGACCAGCCTGCCGGGCGCCGCAACCGGCAGCTTTTGCATGGCGCCGCCGTCACCCTGGAGACAGAGCATGACCGTTGGGGCCGGGTGCGCGCCGCGCAGGACGGGTATCAGGGGTATCTGCCGCTTTCCGCGCTGGGCGGCGCGCTGAAGCCAAGCCATAAGGTGGCCGTGCGCGCAACGCATCTTTATGCCGAGCCGGACATCAAATCGGCCGATCTTATGACCCTGTCTTACGGGGCCTTGCTGACCCAGACCGGCGAGACGGGGCGGTTTTTCGAAACGCCCGGCGGCTATGCCCTGCGCCAGCATCTTGAGCCGGCCGACACGCTTGCCCCCGATCCGGTTGCCGTGGCGCGCCTGTTTTTGGGAACGCCCTATCTCTGGGGTGGCAACAGCAGTTTCGGGATCGATTGTTCCGGGCTGGTTCAGGCGGCCCTGCTGGCCGCTGGCATTGCCTGCCCCGGCGACAGCAGCGTGCAGGAGGCACAGGTGGGCGCCGATCTGACGCCCGAGGCGCCGCTTGAGGCGGGCGATCTTTTGTTCTGGAAGGGGCATGTCGCCATAGCAACAGGCCCTGAGCGGATGATCCATGCCAACGGGTTTCACATGGCGGTGGTCGAAGAGCCGATCCAGCCGGCCATTGAGCGTATCATGGCCGCCGGTGACGGGCCGGTGACGCGCCGCGCGCGCCCTAGCCGACCACGCGGATAAGCTTGCGCTCAAGCACCCGCAAAACGGTCTTCAGGTCATGGCCGCGTTTGAGGATCTGCCCGTCGATGCCGACCACCGCATAAAGCCCCTGTTTGTTGCGCAGTTTCGGGCGCTTTTCGATCCGGTAAAGCGGATTTTCCGCCGTTCGCCTGAAAATCGAAAAAACCGCAACCTCGCTGAGATGCGAGATCCCGTAATCACGCCACTCGCCCGCCGCGACCATCCTGCCGTAAAGGCCCAGAATAAGGCCCAGTTCCTTGCGGTCAAAGGCGACCTGTTGGGGGATCCCGGTTGAGCGTGAGCCGGGCGGCACTGGCGGGAATGGCGTGGTGTGCAACGTCATGGCACCGACACTGGCCTTGTCATTCGATAAAATCAAGCGCCCAGCTTGCGGCCTGTTGGCTGACAGGGTGTCGCCGGTGGTTGAAATCATTGCGGCGATAACGCACCCTCGCGCGGAAATACCTGACAGGGGGAAAACTATGCGTACGAGAGCCGCGGTTGCACTGGAAGCCGGAAAGCCACTGGAGATTATGGAGGTGAACCTTGAAGGCCCCAAGGCCGGTGAGGTTCTGGTCGAGATCAAGGCGACGGGGATTTGTCATACCGATGAATTCACCCGCTCGGGCGATGATCCCGAAGGGCTGTTCCCCGCGATCCTTGGCCATGAAGGGGCCGGCGTCGTGCTTGAATGCGGCCCGGGCGTTACCAGCCTGAAACCGGGCGATCACGTGATCCCGCTTTACACCGCCGAATGCCGCGAATGCGAATATTGCCTGAACCCCAAGACCAACCTGTGTCAGGCGGTGCGCGCGACCCAAGGACGGGGCGTGATGCCTGACGGCACCAGCCGCTTTTCGATGCTCGATGGCACCCCGATCCTGCATTATATGGGCTGTTCGACCTTTTCCAACCACACGGTTCTGCCTGAGGTATCGCTGGCCAAGGTCCGGCCCGACGCGCCCTTTGACAAGATCTGTTACATCGGCTGCGGCGTCACCACCGGCATCGGCGCGGTGATCAACACCGCCAAGGTCGAGATCGGCTCGACCAGTATCGTCTTTGGCCTTGGCGGCGTCGGCCTGAACGTCATTCAGGGCCTGCGCCTTGCCGGCGCCGACCAGATCGTCGGCGTCGATCTGAACCCGGCCAAGGCCGAGATGGCGCGCGCTTTTGGCATGACCGATTTCGTGAACCCCGCCGAGGTGACGGGCGATCTCGTGGCGCATCTGGTGGAACTGACCGGCGGCGGCGCAGATTACACCTTTGATGCCACCGGCAATGTGCAGGTCATGCGCACCGCGCTTGAAGCGGCGCACAAGGGCTGGGGCGAGAGCATCATCATCGGCGTGGCGCCAGCGGGTGCCGAAATCTCGACCCGCCCGTTCCAGCTTGTGACCGGCCGCGTCTGGCGCGGCACAGCCTTTGGCGGCGCAAGGGGCCGGACGGATGTGCCCAAAATTGTCGACTGGTACATGGACGGCAAGATCGAGATCGACCGGATGATCACCCACACGCTGACGCTGGACGAGATCAACAAGGGGTTCGATCTGATGCGTGAGGGCAAATCGATCCGCGCGGTTGTGGTTTATTGATGGCTGAAGAGACGCAAAAACTCTTGGCCGTTCTGATCGATGCCGACAATATCCCGGCCAAGTTCGCGCCTGCGATTCTAGCCGAGATCAAGGTGCTGGGAACCCCCGCACTGCGCCGGGTCTACGGCGATTGGTCAAGTGACCGTCTGAACGGTTGGAAAGGCATGGTTGCCGATCTGGGCATGGTCGCCCGTCAGGAAACCGCCAACACCCGCGCCAAGAACGCCAGCGATATCGGTCTGGTGATCGATGCAATGGATATATTGCATACTGGTCGTTTCGACGGCTTTGTTCTGGTTTCATCCGACAGCGATTTCACTGCCCTGGCCAACCGCGTTCGCGAGAACGGGCTGGAGGTTATCGGTGTGGGCGAGGGAAAGACACCCGAAAGCCTGCGCAATGCCTGTACGCGGTTTATCATGATCGAGAATATCGTCGATGAGCCGGCCTCGACCGCGCCCAATCGGGCAAAGGGTGCTGTCCGCGCCAACCTGCCGGACGACGCGACGCCGCTTGTTATCGAGGCAATGGACAAGATCGACCAGGACGACGATTGGTATACGCTGGGCCAGTTGGGCCAGTTTATTCGCGCCGCTCACCCCGATTTCGATCCGCGCACCTATGGCCGCAAAAAGCTTTCTGATCTGGCGCGTGATCTTAAACGGTTTGAGACGCGCAAAAAGGGCAACCAGCTGGAAGTCAGGCGACTGGATTAAGCCCCGTAGCGCGCAAGGAACATGTCGACCGCGCCTTCGATGATCGCGCTGCGCTCGTCCTGCGAGAACTCCGATTGCAGGCCGCAGATGATGCGGGTGTGCAGATCGGCCTTGCAAAGTTCGTGAAACTGCGCAGCGGCAAGCCTTGGGTCTTCGACCTTCAGGGCGCCGCGCCGCGTTGCATCAGCCATAAAGCCGGCCAGCGTTTCCTGAACCAGACCGGGGCCTGAATCGAAAAACTCGCGCCCGACTTCGGGAAAGCGGGCACATTCCGAAACACAGGTGCGAAACATCTGCTGGCCGAAATCGGACAGAAGAAAGCCGACCATCCGCGTTGCCGCCAGAAAGAGAGCGTCGCGCACCGGACCATCGAAGTCGATATCCTGAAAGGCGATCGTGGCCTGACGGCGGCATTCGACCTTGGCCACCTCCATGAACAAAAGTCGTTTGTCGGGGAAATAGCTGTAGAGGGTGGCCTTGGATACGCCGGCGGTGCGCGCGATATCATCGACGCTGGCCCCTTCGAAGCCGTCGGTCAGAAAGACTTTCCACGCCCCATCGACGACCTGGTCGAACTTGCGACCCTTTCGCACCCGGTGCGGCCGATTTTCACCCATTACGGTTTTCTCCTTGCTTCTCTATAGGCTGTTCAGTTCAATTCCGGCAAGTCAAGTGGAGCAGGCCGTATTGCCCTTGCCTTAATCCGCTGCGCAGTTAAGTTTAGAAACATTCTAAAAAGAGAGGGCGCCATGATTCCCGGCTTTGGTAACCGCAAACGGTTTGACGATCTTACTGAACAGGAAATTCTGGCGCTGGCGATCTCCTCCGAGGAGGATGACGCCAGCATTTACCGCAACTATGCCGAGCGGCTGCGCGAGGAATTTCCGGGCTCGGCCGCGGTCTTTGACGGTATGGCCAAGGAAGAGGATGAGCACCGTCGCCGGCTGATCGAGTTGCACAAAGAACGCTTTGGCGATGTGATCCCTCTGATCCGGCGCGAGCATGTTGCGGGATTTTACGCGCGCCGACCTGTCTGGCTGATCGGGAACCTCAGCCTTGAGCGGATCCGCGCCGAGGCCGAGGCGATGGAGCAGGATGCCGGCAATTTCTACAAAAAGGCCGCCGCCCGGACCAAGGATGCATCAACCCGCGCGCTGTTGGGCGATCTGGCCGCCGCCGAGGCCGGGCATTCCGAAAAGGCCAACGAGCTTGAGCGCGAACATCTGGACGATGAAACCCGCGATCAGGAAAAAACGATCGCCCACCGGCAGTTCGTTCTGACATGGGTTCAACCCGGTCTGGTCGGTCTGATGGATGGCTCGGTCTCGACCCTTGCGCCGATCTTTGCGACCGCTTTCGCGACACAGAACACATGGACCACCTTTCTGGTGGCGATGGCCGCGTCGGTCGGGGCCGGTATTTCGATGGGCTTTGCCGAGATGGCCTCGGACGATGGGGAACTATCGGGCCGCGGATCGCCCTATAAGCGCGGGCTGTCGGCGGGGGTCATGACCACGCTTGGCGGGTTGGGGCATGCCTTGCCCTATCTTATCCCGCATTTCTGGACCGCGACAGTCATCGCCATGGCGGTCGTTTTCGTCGAGCTTTGGGCGATCGCCTGGATCCAGAATCGGTTTATGGAGACACCATTCATGCGCGCTGCGTTTCAGGTGGTGCTTGGAGGAGCGCTGGTTTTGGGCGCGGGGATCCTGATCGGCGGCGGCTAGCCAAGAAAACCATGGCGTGCTAGGCGCTGCTTATGTTGGCCATCTTTTTGAAAACCCTTCCGTTCTTTGGCCTGATCGCGGTTGGCTACGGCGCCGGGCGCAGCCGCTTTTTTACCGAAGAGGCAACCGCCTATCTGACGAAATTCGTCTTTTATTTCGCGCTGTCGGCGATGCTGTTTCAGTTTGCCGCCAATCTTTCGGTGGCCGATGTATTCTCGTGGAACTTGGTTTTCGCCTATTTCTGGGGCACTGCATTCGTCTATCTGATTGTCACCGCCGTGGCGCTTTTGCGCGGTCTGCCGATGGCCGAGGCGGCGGTCGAGGCGCAATGCGGCGTTATCGGAAACGTCGGCTTTCTGGGCATCCCGATGCTTGTCCTGCTGCTGGGGGCCGATGCTGCGGGTCTGGTGATGCTGGTGCTGAGCGTCGATCTGATCTTTTTCGGCAGCCTGATTGTGATCCTGATCACCGGATCGCGCGACGGGCGGCTGTCACCGCGAATGTTTGGCGCTGTCGGGCGCGGCCTGCTGCGCAATCCGATGATCGTCTCGATCACGTTGGGATTGGCGTGGTCGGCGCTGCGCATTCCGATCCCGGATCCGATGAACGAATTTCTGGATCTTCTGGGCGCTGCGGCAACGCCCGGGGCGCTGTTTGCGGTCGGCGCCTCGCTTGCCACGAAATCGGCCGAACGGCCGGTCGTGGCCGGATGGCTGTCGTTTTCCAAGCTGGTGTTGCATCCGGCGGCCGTTGCGTTTGCCGCGCTTGTGGTTTTCAAGGTCGAGCTTTATGCCGCCGGGGTGATGATCGCGGCAGCCTCGCTTCCGGTGGCGGGCAATGTCTATATGCTGGCCCAGCATTACGGGGTTGCCCCGGCGCGGGTGTCGGCATCCATCCTGTTCTCAACAGCGGCGAGCATTCTGACGGTGTCGATGGTGATCGCCTGGGTTTCGACGTTCTAACGAGGTGCGATGCGATGAAAATCCTTTCTGAAAATGCCTGTTTCGGCGGTGTGCAGGGCGTTTACAGCCATGCCTCGCAAGTCTGTGATTGTGAGATGACCTTCGGGCTTTTCCTGCCGCAGGAGGCGCAGCAGCAGCCTGTGCCGCTTTTGTGGTATCTGTCGGGGCTGACCTGCACCCATGAAAACGCCATGACCAAGGCCGGCGCTCAGGCCTGGGCTGCCGAGGCGGGGATCGCAGTGATCTTTCCCGACACATCGCCGCGCGGCGAAGGAGTTGCCGATGACGCGGCCTATGATCTGGGGCAGGGGGCGGGATTTTACCTTAACGCCACTCAGGAACCATGGGCCGCGCATTATGCCATGTGGGATTACATCGCGGACGAGCTTCCGGAGCTGGTGGGTAAGGAATTTGCCGTCGATGCGGGGCGTCAGTCGATCACCGGGCATTCGATGGGCGGCCACGGCGCGCTGACCCTCGCAATGGGCCTGCCGGGGCGGTTCCGGTCTGTTTCGGCCTTTTCGCCCATCACCCATCCATCGCAGTCTGAGTGGGGCAAAAAACAGCTGACCGCCTATCTGGGCCCCGATCAGGCGGGCTGGGCGCGCCATGACGCGACGCTGATGATGCGCGAAAGCGGCTTCGACGGCCCGATGCTGATCGACACAGGAACCAAGGATCAATTCGCCGATCTTCTGATGCCCGAAGCATTGGCCGAGGCGATGGCCGCGCGCCGCCAACAGGGGGTGTTTCGGATGCAGCCGGGCTATGACCACAGCTATTTCTTTGTGTCGTCCTTCATTGCCGATCACATCGCCTTTCACGCCGAGGCACTGCACCAATGACAGCCATTTATGTCGACGCCGACGCCTGCCCGGTCAAGGCCGAGGCCGAGCGTGTCGCCAGCCGGCACAAGCTGCCTCTGTTCATCGTTTCAAACGGCGGCTTGCGGCCATCGCAGAACCCGCTGGTCGAGACGGTGATTGTTCCCGATGGCCCCGATGTGGCCGATATGTGGATCGCGGATCGCGCCGGGCGTGGTGATGTGGTGGTTACCGGGGATATCCCGCTGGCGGCCAAATGCGTGGCATCCGGCGCGCGTGTGATCAAGCACAATGGCGAGGCTCTGACACAGGCCAATATCGGCAATATCCTTGCCACCCGCGATCTGATGGCCGACATCCGCGCAGCCGATCCGTTCCGTCAGGGCGGCGGGCGGGCGTTCTCCAAATCCGACCGGTCACGGTTTCTGGAAGGGCTTGAGCGTATGGTGCGCGCGGCCGCCGCCGATTGATCGGCCCGCGTGCCGGCAGGCGACATTGCGCGCGGGGCGTAAAATACCGCGCTGAAAGGCTTTCGTGGGGCGGCCTCAACGATTAGATGTGACAAAGGACAGGAGTTTGCCCATGCCGATCCGCGCGGTAGTCTTTGATATTGGAAATGTATTGATCGAATGGCAGCCCGAGCGGTTCTATGATGCCGAGATCGGGCCCGAGCGGCGCCGGGCCATGTTCGATGCGGTCGATCTGCATGGCATGAACGACCGGGTGGACCGGGGCGAGGATTTTCGCGACACGATCTATGCCACGGCCGAGAGCTATCCCGAATTCAGCGCAGAGATTCGGATGTGGCACGACCGCTGGATCGAGATCGCCACACCGCCGATCGACCATTCGGTCAAACTGTTGCGCGCGCTTCGCGGGCGCGGTGTGCCGGTCTTTGCGCTCAGCAATTTCGGGATCGGAAGTTTTGCACATGCCGAAACGGTCTATCCCTTTCTGGCCGATTTCGACCGGCGCTATATCTCGGGGCATATGGCGACGATCAAGCCCGATCCGGTGATCTATGAGATGGTCGAGGCCGATTGCGGCCTGCCGCCCGAGACGCTGATCTTTGCCGATGATCGGGCCGACAACATTCAGGTCGCTGCCGATCGCGGCTGGCAGACACATCTTTTTGACGGGCCAAAGGGCTGGGCCGAGCGGCTTGTCCACGAAGGGCTTTTGACACCACAGGAGGCGCAAGCATGATCGAGATCATTGGGCATGAGGCCGATGGGCTGCTGGACTGGACCGATCTGATTCAGGCCATGGCGGCCGGGCATGAACTGCCACGGGCCGAGGTTCGCGATTCCTTTATTTATCGCAAGAAAGACACGCTTTTATCGCGCGCCGCATGGATCGACGGGCTGGGCATCGCCACCAAGGCGGCCACGATTTTCCCCGGCAACCCGGCGGATGGCAAGCCGATGGTCGGCGGCGCGGTCAGCCTTTTTTCCGACGCCGATGGCGCACTTGAGGCGGTTCTTGATTTTCATCTGGTGACCAAATGGAAGACCGCCGGCGACAGTCTTTTGGCGGCGACGCGTCTGGCGCGGATGGACAGTGAGGTGATCCTGATCGTCGGCGCGGGCACGGTTGGCGCATCGCTGCGGCAGGCCTATGGCGCGGTCTTTCCGCAGGCGCGGTTCCTGATCTGGAACCGCACGCCCGAAAAGGCGGTGGAGATGGCCGAAGACGATGCGCGCATGACGGTGGTGCATGATCTGGAAGCGGCGGTTGGCAAGGCCGATATTGTGACGACGGCCACCATGTCGACCAAGCCCCTGATCCACGGCAAATGGCTGCGCCCCGGTCAGCATATCGATCTGATCGGCGCCTATCGTCCCGACATGCGCGAGGCTGACGACGCCGTGCTTGAGCGTGGCCGCCTGTTTGTCGACAGCCGCGAGACGACGATGGAGCATATTGGCGAGCTGAAAATCCCGCTGGAGGCGGGCAAGATCAAACCTTCCGACATCATCGGCGATTTTTACGATCTTGAAGCCCCGTCCTTTGCGCGTCAAAGCCCTGATGACATTACCGTTTTCAAAAACGGCGGGGGGGCGCATCTGGATCTGATGACGGCGCGCTATATCCTTGATGTCTGGCGGGATCATCAGTGACCGATCCGGCCAGGTGATCCGCAGGGATGGATGTGACCACCGTAGAAGAGGCATATAAGGCGCGCGTTGCGACAGATGCGCTGCGCGAAGACCCTGCGCAACTCGCGGTTCTTCCCGCGCTCGAGCGGGTGCGCCGCGATCTGGAGCAGGCCCCGAAAAAGGGCATTCTCAGCCGGTTTTCCGCGCCCGAGCCGCTGCGCGGGCTGTATCTCTGGGGCGGGGTGGGGCGCGGAAAATCCATGCTGATGGACCTTCTTGCCGAAACGGTGAGCGTTCCCAAAAGGCGGGTTCATTTCCACGCCTTCATGCAGGAGATTCACGCCGCGCTGGAGCAGGCCCGCCAACAGGGCGCCGAGGATGCGATCGCCCCGGTCGCCGATAAGATCATCGCCGAGGTGCGGCTTTTGGCTTTTGACGAGATGCAGATCAGCGATATCGCCGATGCGATGATCGTCGGGCGCCTGTTCGAGCGTCTTTTGAAAGGCGGGGTGGCGGTGGTGACCACCTCGAACCGCCCGCCGGATGAGCTTTATAAAGACGGGCTCAACCGGAACCTCTTTCTGCCGTTCATCGCGCTTTTGAAAGAGCGGATGGAGGTGTGCGAGCTGTCCTCGGTCACCGATTACCGGCAGGGAATGCTGGCCGGGATGCCCAGTTACTTTACCCCGATCAACGCCGAGGCGCGGGCGACCATCGAAACGGTCTGGCAGGAGTTGAGCGGCGGCGGCGCCGAGCCCTTGCACCTGAAGGTAAAGGGCCGCTCGGTGGTCCTGCCGGCTTTTCGCAACGGTGTGGCGCGCGCGACATTCTATGATCTTTGCGGCGCACCCTTGGGGGCGGCCGATTATCTGGCCATCGCGGCGGCGGTGCGGGTTCTGATTTTGGAAAATATCCCCTGTCTGTCGCGTTCGAACTATAACGAGGCCAAGCGCTTTGTCACTTTGGTGGACGCGCTTTACGAGGCGGGTACCCGCCTTGTGGCCAGCGCCGAGGCCGCGCCCGAGATGCTGTATCTGGAGGGGGAAGGCACGTTTGAGTTTGAGCGCACCGCAAGCCGTCTGCGCGAGATGCAGAGCGAAGGCTGGGGAACCGTCCCCGCCTAGCCGTTTTCGCGCAGAACGCGCCCGGCAAGGTAAAGCGAGCCGCAGATCAGAATGCGGCAGTCGGCGGGCAGGGCGCGGATGGCGCCGTTTACAGAATCTGCGGTATCGGCCTTAAGCCCGACGGCGCGGGCTGCCTGGGCGGTCTCTTGGGCAGGCAATGTGTTTGCTTCGCCGGGGATCGACACGGCGGTCAGGCTGTCGGCGACGGCGGCCAGCGGCCTCAGATAGCCTTTGACGTCCTTTGTGTTGAGCATACCGCAGATCAGATGAAGCGGCCGTTTGGGCAGAAGTTTCAGCGCATCGGCAAGCGCCACACCGGCAGCGGCGTTATGGCCCCCGTCCAGCCACAACTCGGCGCTGGTCGCCTCTACCAGCGGGCCGGTTCTGAGCCGTTGCAGGCGCGCAGGCCAGGTGACTTTGGTCATCGCCGCCTCGGTATCGCCGGCGCGCAGATGCCGAAGCGCGGCCAGCGCAGCGCCGGCATTGTCGATCTGATGCGCCCCCAGAAGGGCGGGCATGGGCAGATCAAGCAGCCCGGTTTCATCCTGAAAGATCAGCCGCCCGCGTTCTTGCCAGACGTGCCAGTGCTGGCCCTGCGCGATCAGCGGGGCGCCCAGCGCCCGCGCGCGCGCCTCGATCACCTCCAGCGCCTCCTCCGGCTGAGGGCCCACAACGCAAGGCACGCCGCGTTTGAGGATCCCTGCCTTTTCGCCGGCGATTTCGGCCAGAGTCTCGCCCAGATATTGCTGATGATCGACCGAGATCGGGGTGATCACCGTCAGGGCCGGGGCCTGCACCACATTGGTCGCATCAAGCCGCCCCCCAAGACCCACCTCAAGCAGGGTGAAATCGGCGGGGGTTCGCGAAAAGGCCAGCAGGGCCGCGACGGTTGTGATTTCGAAATAGGTGATGTTCTGGCCTGCGTTCGCCTGCCAGCATTCATCGAGGATGGCGGTCAGACCCGCCTCGCTGATCAACTCATCGGCAACGCGGATACGCTCGTGAAAGCGGGCAAGATGCGGCGAGGTATAGGCATGTGCGGTCAGCCCGGCACCCTGCAGGCCGGCGCGAATCATCGCAAGGGTCGATCCTTTGCCGTTGGTGCCGGCGATATGGATCACCGGTGGAAGCCGGTTCTGGGGGTTGTCCAGCCGCTCAAGCAGCCGCCAAACCCGATCAAGTGTCAGATCGATGATCTTGGGGTGAAGGGACATCATCCGCTCGAGGATGGCGTCGCTGTCCATCGCGGTCACTTTTTGGCCGGGTCCGATTTGGCCTTGGGCGCATCTTTCTTGTCGCCGGTGCCGGGCTTTGCCTCGGGCTTGGCCGCAGATTTTTCGGCGGCTTTTTCGTCGCTATCAGGTTCGGCGGCGGGTGCGGGCAGATCGCCGGCAACGGGCGGCGTGGCGCCCAGAAGCATCCGGGTGATCGCAATCAACTCGTCACGCATTTTCCGGCGGTCGGTCACGCGGTCCAGCATCCCGTGATCCAGCAGATATTCGGCCCGCTGGAACCCGTCGGGAAGTTTTTCGCCAATCGTCTGTTCAATGACGCGCGGCCCGGCAAAGCAGATCAGCGCGTTCGGCTCGGCAATATGGATGTCGCCCAGCATCGCGTATGAGGCGGTGACCCCGCCCGTCGTCGGATGCGTCAGCACCACGATATAAGGCAGGCCCGCCTCTTTGAGCATCTGCAGGGCCACGGTGGTGCGCGGCATCTGCATCAGGGCCAGTATCCCCTCTTGCATGCGTGCGCCGCCGGCGGCGGAAAAAAGGATCAGCGGGCGTTTAAGTTCAACCGCGCGGGTAGCGGCCGCGATAATCGCATTGCCGACATACATGCTCATCGAGCCGCCCATGAAAGAAAAGTCCTGCGCGGCGGCGACGATCGGGGTGCGGCCCATCTCGCCCTCGGCGACAAGCATCGCCTCGGTCTCGCCGGTGGATTTCTGCGCTGCCTTCAACCGGTCGGGATAGCGTTTCTGATCACGAAACTGCAGTGGGTCGGCAATCGGGTCGGGCACCGAAACTGGCGTAAAGATGCCGCCGTCAAAGATCTCGTGAAACCGCTCGCGCGGCGAGATCGCCATATGGTGCTCGCAGCTGGGGCAGACATAGAGATTGTCCTTAAGCTCGCGATGAAAAAGCATCGTTCCGCATTCGGGGCATTTGGTCCACAAATTCTCGGGCACTTCCCGGCGCGAGAAGAGCGAGTTGATTTTCGGACGGACGTAGTTGGAGATCCAGTTCATCGCGGGGCCGGTCCCTTGTTTGGCTCGCCACGAGATATGCCCGGTCTGCGGAAAATGCAATCACCGAGGATCAGATCGCGCGATAAACTGCTGGAAAAGCGCTGTGAGCCATGCATTTGCCGGGATCAGCGGGTGATTGCGGGGCGTCTAGTCTGACAGCAACCTGCGGCACGTGATCCAGGCCAGCCCAAGGGTGACAATATCGGCCAGGATCAGGCTGACGGGCAGGCCTGGCTGGCCCAATGTGTAGGGGGTGACATAAAGGGCAAGGCCGGTGATCGTGTCCTTGGTGGCAAGAAGCGTCACCGCCAGAACATTATTGGCGAAATGAAACCCCCATGCCGCGCCCAGATTGCCGGTGCGCGCCGTAAGATCACCCGCCACCAACCCGAAAAGCGCGGCGGAGCCGATGATCTGCCAACTGGGCGATGCCCCTTTGGAGGGGTCGAAATGCAGCGCTGCGAAAAGCAGGCTGGGCAGGACGAGCCAGACAAGCGGCGAGGCAAAGCGCGCGGCAAGCTGTTGCAGCAGGTAGCCGCGAAAGGCCATCTCTTCGGCGCCCGACTGGATCACGATGGCTACCAAAGCCAGCGGCAGAAAACTGAGCCAGAGGGAAAAATCAAGGTTCAGAAGCGCATCATATCTCTGGCTCCACCAGAGCAGCGACAGACCATAGAAAAACGCCACGACCGCAGCGGCGATCACAAAGTTTCGCGCGGCCCGCCCGGCAGGTCCGATCAGAGAGGCCAGTCCGCGGTGATGAAACAGGCGCGCGGCGAGGATCACACCAAGGCCCGCGCCGACAAAACTGAACAGCATCAAAAGCGTGCCGGTGGGGCCGGTGGCTTTTTGCATTTCCTCAAACCAATAGGCGGCGTCCGTTGCCCCCAGCATCAGCCGGATCACTCCCATCACGGACAGGACAAAGCCAATGAAGACCGCGCCGATTGTCAGGCTGCCGGCAAGGATCCGCCACAGCTGAGGATAGGCGCAGGCAGGGCGGATGAAATCACTGAATGATTTATCTGACATGCCTGCTGTCCCCTTTTGTCTTTTGGACATTTTCGCAAAGGCTAACCTGCACAATTGAACAGGGCAATCGCGCTTGTGGAAGCAGGCCGGTTCTTTTATTCCCAATGCAGCCAGATGAGGGAGGCTTTGATGCTCAGACGCCAGTTCGACAAATCCAGATTGCCCAGCCGCCATGTAACCGAAGGACCGGCGCGCGCGCCGCATCGGTCGTACTATTACGCGATGGGCCTGTCGGAAGAGGAAATTCACCAGCCGTTTGTTGGTGTTGCGACCTGCTGGAACGAAGCGGCGCCCTGTAACATCGCGCTGAACCGTCAGGCGCAGGCCGTCAAGCTGGGCGTCAAGGGTCAGGGCGGCACCCCGCGCGAGTTCACAACCATCACCGTTACCGACGGCATCGCGATGGGCCACGAGGGTATGCGCTCGTCCCTCGCCAGCCGCGAGGCGATTGCCGACACCGTCGAGCTGACGATGCGCGGGCACAGCTATGACGCGATTGTGGGTCTGGCCGGCTGTGACAAATCCCTGCCGGGGATGATGATGGCCATGGTGCGCCTGAACGTCCCTTCGGTCTTTATCTATGGCGGATCGATCCTGCCGGGCCGTCTGGATGGCAAGGATGTGACCGTTCAGGACGTGTTCGAGGCCGTAGGCCAGCATCAGGCCGGGAACATGACAACCTGCGAGCTGGAAAAGCTGGAAGTGGTTGCCTGCCCTTCGGCCGGGGCTTGCGGTGGTCAGTTTACCGCCAACACCATGGCTTGTGTGTCCGAGGCGATCGGCCTTGCGCTGCCGAACTCCTCCGGGGCGCCCGCGCCTTATGAAAGCCGCGACCAATATGCGATTGCCTCGGGCGAGGCGGTCATGGAGCTGATCGAGAAAAACATCCGTGCCCGCGACATCGTCACCCGCAAATCGCTTGAGAATGCCGCGCGCGTTGTCGCCTGTACCGGCGGCTCGACCAATGCCGGTCTGCACCTGCCCGCCATCGCGCATGAGGCCGGGATCGATTTCTTTCTGGATGATGTTTGCGAGATTTTCCGCGACACCCCTTATTTCGTCGATCTCAAGCCCGGCGGCGCCTATGTGGCCAAGGATCTTTACGAGGCAGGCGGCGTGCCGGTTGTCATGAAAGAGCTTCGCAAGGCGGGGCTGATCCACGAGGATTGCATGACCGCAACTGGCAAGACCATCGGAGAAGAGCTGGACATCGTCACGCGCGAGGCGGACGGTCGGGTGATCCACCCGGTTGCAACACCGATTACCAAGACCGGCGGCGTTGTCGGCCTTAAGGGTAATCTGGCCCCTCAGGGAGCAATTGTGAAAATCGCCGGCATGGCCGAAAGCGAGATTGTCTTTACCGGCCCGGCCCGCGTTTTTGAGTGCGAAGAAGAGGCGTTCGAGGCGGTTCAGAACCGTACCTATAAAGAGGGCGAAGTTCTGGTCATCCGCAACGAAGGCCCCGCAGGCGGCCCCGGCATGCGCGAAATGCTGGCCACCACGGCGGCCCTGTCTGGGCAGGGCATGGGCAAGAAGGTGGCATTGATCACCGACGGACGTTTTTCCGGCGCCACGCGCGGGTTCTGTGTCGGCCACGTCGGGCCCGAGGCCTATCACGGCGGCCCTATCGCGCTGCTCAAGGATGGGGACGAAATCACCCTGAATGCGATCACCGGCACAATTTCGGTCGCGCTGAGCGACGAGGAGCTGGAGGCGCGCAGGAAAGACTGGCCCGGCCCGCGCCAGACGATTTATGCCAGCGGCGCGCTCTGGAAATATGCACAACTGGTGGGTGAGACCTATAAAGGCGCGGTGACGCACCCCGGAGGAGACGCCGAAAGGCATGTTTACGCCGACATCTGACAAAAGGTTCAGGGCGGGTCTTATTGGCGGGTTGTTGTTTCTCGCCGGATGCGGGGTGCAACTTGGCGGGGCCGAGCCGCCGGCGCCTGCGGTGACGCGTGTTGCCGGTGGCCAGATTCAGGTGGCTGGGCCCCGAGGTTACTGTGTCGACCGTTCGGCGACCCGCAATAGCGCGCAGGGCGGCTTTGTCGTGATGGCGCGCTGTGACGCGCTGGGCGGCGGCGCCGCGCGGCCGCAGCTGCCGGCGCTTCTGACGGTATCGGTGGCGCGCCGCGACGGGGCGGCGGGTCAGGATTTGCCGCAACCGGCGCTGATGGAGGCCTTCGCCGATACCAGCGAAGGGCGCGCGATCTTTAGTCGCAACGGCGATCCAAAATCCATCAAGATCACCGAAACCCGCATCAAGGACGATGTGTTCCTGATGCAGGCACGCGACCTTGGCGCTAATAAAACCGGGTTCTCGCCGGAATACTGGCGTGCGATTTTCAATGTGCGAGGTTTTCTGGTTTCGGCCCGGGTCAACGCTTTTTCAAGCCAGCCGATTTCCAAAGACAGAGGATTTGAAACGCTAAATGCATTGGCGGCGCGTATCAAAGCCGATAATGCTGTTTCCGTGGGAACGGCCTCCGATCCCGTCAGCAAGGTGGAAACTGTCAAAGATGTTCAACGCCCGGGTCTTCTTGCCCGCATATTCAGATAGCACCGGCTGCGGCCTTAAGCCGGCCACCGTCAGGCAAAGGGCGCCCGGCGGCAGGCCTGTGAGAGGGATATGGCGTTGAAGGCAGGCGGGTTTTTCGAAAAAATTCTGCACCGGCGTGCGCTGCGGCGCTGGGCCGAGGCCGCCCGCGCTGCCGAAACGACGGATCTTGCGACGCTCAAGCAATTGCGTGGTCAGGCCCGCCAGATCCGCCGGCGGATCGATCAGCTGACCCATGTCGCCGACGGACGCCTGACCTTGCCGACGATCGGATCGAACGCAATACAGCGCCCGCTGCACTCGGACTGGGCGTACCGGCCCCAGATATGGCGCGGCCCGATTGCGCCCTTTGGCATGGCCTCGGTCGAAAACAAGAGCCGCTTTGGCGACGAGGCGACGGTGTTTCACGATTGCAATCACAGCGAACTGACACTGCGCCAGATTCGCAACCGGCGCGAATCCGATCTGGCACCCTTCGGGCTGAGGATGGATGTCTTTCGCTTTGAAGGCAGTTTTCTGTCACTGGCCGTCGATCTGCCGCAGGAGGCCGTTGGCGGGCTGAAGCGCAAGCATCTTGTTAGGTTGCAGACCATCGTCGAGACCGAGAGGCCGCTGGAGATTTTTGCGCGCCTGAACGTGCGGCACGGCCCGAATGTGGAACAGATCGTGCGGGAATTGCCGCTCTATCAGGACGATGTGATGGTGGAGTTTGACCTTGCCTATACCAAGCTGAATGAAAAGCGGGTCGAGGCGATGTGGATCGACCTGATTTTCGAGGGCCCGGAAATGAACCAGATCACGTTGCGCGATGTCACGCTGAGCAGGCGTCCGCGCGCCGAAATCTGACCAAAAGACCGAAGGGCGATACCATGGCCGAGATGACATTGACCAAAACGCGCATCCAGAGCGGGATCTGGGAAGGGGCGCTAACAACCGACGACCCGGCACCGGCGCTCGAGGTTTTGTTCCTCAATGAACCTTTGGCGGATGTTTCCCTGTCACAAGTGCGGGGCGAGACCGGATTGTGGAGCGTCAGGATACCGGTCCCGGCCGAGGTTTTGGCGGATGGCGTGCAGACCTTCGTGATCACCAATGCCAAAACCGGCGAGCGACTGGAGGTTTTCACCATCATTGCCGGTGAGCCGCTGGAAAACGATATCCGCGCCGAAGTGGAACTTTTGCGGGCCGAACTGGATATGCTCAAGCGCGCCTTTCGGCGCCACTGTACCGAGACCGGTTAAGACCGGGCCAAGCTGCGCCCAAAGTGCGCAAAAGGCACCTCAATTGTGACGAAACGGTGATGCAGCGGCCCGCGATTTGTTTCCCCGGCCCCCCGAAATGCACTATTTATATGTTTCCGGAGCGGCGATAGTTCCAGATAAAACCCCAGTATTGACGATAGGGTTTCTCATTCCTGCCAGATTCTGAAGCGATAACTGATCCTGACAAACTAAGTGTAGGTTAGGTGGCGTAATGGATCGATTGACCGAGATGGAGGCATTTGCCACCGTCGTTGACCAAGGCGGATTTACCGATGCGGCCAAGAAAATGGGGATCTCAAAATCCGCCGTTTCAAAGCATGTATCGTCGCTGGAAGCACGACTTGGCGCCCGTCTTCTGAATCGCACGACAAGGCGCGTCAGCCCGACCGAAATCGGGCTTGCCTATTATGATCGTGCAAGGCGTGTTCTGAATGATGCGGGCGAAGCGGATGCTTTGGTTGCCTCTATGCAATCGGCGCCATCGGGCCTTTTGCGGATTTCTGTTGCGACCGATTTCGGGGTGAATCACCTGTCCCCCGTTCTGGGCAGTTTCTTGCAGGAATTTCCCGATATCACCGTCAATATGGTTCTTAACAACCGCTATGTCGAATTGATCAGCGAAGGCTTTGACATGGCCATTCGCGTGGGCGAGCTGGAGGATTCAACCCTGCGGGCCCGCAAACTGACCGAGACGACGCGGCGGATGATCGCCAGCCCCGCCTATTTTGCCAAATACGGCCGGCCGCAGAAAATTGACGATCTGAACGATCACAAGCTTTTGCATTATTCCAATAACGCCAGCGGCAATGTCTGGAAACTGACCGCGCCTTCGGGCGAAAAGCGTCAGGTTCGTACCGCCGGCTGGCTGACGGTCAATGACGGCCAATCGCTGCTGAATGCCGCGATCTCGGGCCTTGGCATCGCCTATCTGCCGAATTTCCTTTATGCCGAGGCGATCTCACAAGGTCTGGTCGAAGAGGCGATGCCCGATCTTCCGGCGGATAATCAGGGCATTTACGCGGTCTATCCACCGGGCCGGTTTACCCAGCCCAAGGTGCGGGCATTTATCGATTTTCTGGTACATTCCTTTGCCAACAAGGGGCCGACGGGCGCCTGGTGATGCGCGGTCCGCCGCTTGTGAGGCAAATTAAGGGGACGGGGTAAGAACCACTTCGACCCGTCTGTTTTTCTTGCGCCCTTCAGTTGTCAGATTGCTGTCCAGCGGCGCCAGATAGCCGACGCCATCGGCGCTTATCTGCGCTCTGTCGGCCCCGTAATTGGTGATCAGCGCCTCGGCGACCGATGTGGCGCGCTTGCGTGACAGATCGATATTGGCGGTCAGAGATCCGACATCATCCGTATGGCCCACTAGAACGATTTTCCGCTTTGGATCGGCCTTGAGGAAATCCGAAAGAGCGCTCAAGGAGCCGAAACTTCCGCCATCAAGCGTGGCCGAGCCGGTGGTGAACCTCAGATCCTCCAGAACATAGCGCCCGCGTTCAAGCAGCGCAGCCTCAAGCGCGGTGGCATTGGCCGGTGTTTGCTTGGTCGATGTGGCGCGCGCGCGGGGCGCGGTATCGGGCGGGCCGACCTGAATCATCTGAACAAATGTGTCGGTTTCGCTGGCGCTGACCAGAAGGGTTACAAACTCGGGCGAATTGGCGCCGTCGCGGCGCGCCGACAGAAACCGGTAGTTGTCCAGATCGACATACATTTCCGGTGCCGGCAGGATGTCGCTTGCAAAGCGGAAATCGAAACCGCCGCAGGCGCGGGCGGCGCATTCATAGAGAACCGTGAAATTATCTGCCAGAAGCTGCTGGCGAAGCGGCGCAAATTCAGCCAGCGTATTGCCGCCGGTCGCCTTGAAGCGCCACGCCTGTCTGAGGATTTCGCCTTCGGTCGTCAGACTTTCGACCGCGCCGTCGGAATAGGGGCCTATGGGCACCTCATAGCTGGCCAGATTTTCGCGCTTCTGAAAGGTCTTGGTTGCGCCCGGCGGCAGTTCCAGCGCCATGGCACTGGCGAGGCCGGGCCAGATCAGCAACAGAAAAAGGGCGCTCAACCGGGTCATCTGCTGCGCGCGTGATATTCGTCATTTGGGCGCATGTCGGTTGCCGATGCCACCCGGTTGGTCATGTTGAAAAACCCCGCAACCCCGGCGATGTCCCAGATATCGCGATCGCTGAAGCCCACGTCGCGCAGGGTCTGACGGTCAGGCTCTTCAATGCGCGCCGAGGCTTCGGTCATCTTGGCGGCAAAATCGAGCATCGCGCGCTGGCGCGGCTCAAGTTTGGCGACGCGGTAATTCATCACCAGCATCTCGCCCAGCATCGGATCGCCCGATAATTCGCGCACCGCCTGACCATGCGCCGTCAGGCAATAGTAACAGCGGTTCAGGGACGAAACGACAACCGCGATCATCTCGCGCTCAAGCTTGCTCAACCCGCTGTCGGCCAGCATCAGGTCGTTATAAAGGCCGGTAAAGGCGTTCAGCTTGTCGATATCAAAGGCATAAGCGTCGAGTACATTGGGCACAATTCCCAGCTTTTCCATGCAGATATCAAAGTATTTCTGCGTTTCAGCAGGCAGGGGATCAACCCTTGGGAGGTCAAGTGCGACAGGACGCTTGGATCGGCTCATGGGCTTTGCTTTCAAGATCAGCGGATACGGTAATGATAATGGCCTGCAATCTCCATACCCAGCGATGTATAGAGCGCATTTGCGGCGATGTTTTGCCGGGTAACCAAAAGCGCCACATGGCTGGCACCTTGCGAAACGGCCCAATGGCCGACGTGGCCCATCAGGGTGCGCGCAACCCCGCGGCGGCGTTGTTCTTTGGGCACTTGGAGCGCGTGCAGCATGGCAACGCCGTTATGGATCGCAACAAAGGCCACCCCGGCGGCGCGGTCGCTCTGACGAGCCAGAAACGCGGATTTCGGGCTGCTGGCGCGCTTCATCACCTCAATGCGGGCGGGCCCGATGCCGCCTTCGGCCCAAATCTCGGTCATGATGTGCAGCGGCGGCCAGACGGCAAAACCGCTGACGCGCGGGCGCTCGATCGTCGTCAGGCGCCGGGTCTGGCAGATATAGACATTGACCGGATCGATGATCCTGTAGCCGGCCTGATCCAGCATGGCATCAAGGGCATCCTCGCCTGCGCGGATCATGAACATCGGGGTCTGATCAAGGGCGCGCATCGCGGTTTCGGCAGGCGCCAGATCGCCCGCTGTCACCGGCCCGTCGGCGGTGGCTGCGCAGACCCGCTTGCCGCCGCCGCGCCCGTCGCGAATGGTCCATGGCCCGTGGCGGCGCCGTGCGGCCGGCGGCCAGGTCGCCTCGGAAATCTCATAAAGATCAGAAAGCGCGGGCGTTTTCATTCCGACACGAGCCCCGCCAGCAAGGTCTTTGCTGCGGCCACTTGCCCGGGGTCGGCGCCGCGGATCACGACATTGGTTCCGAAATGCCCATCGGTGGTCTGAAACGGGTACGAGCCGAAGGACAGATCGGGGTGCTCTTGCGCCAGCCGGCCCAGCGCGGCGGCGATGTCGCCTTCGCCGCGATCGATGGTCAGGGTTTGCGAGGTCAACGGCATGCCGCCATCCATCTGCGCCAGAACGGATTGCACCATCGCCTGAAAGATTGCGGGAACGCCGGCCATGACGTGGACATTGCCAAGGCTGAAGCCCGGCGCCCCCGAAACCGGATTGTCGATCAGCGTGGCGCCATCGGGGATGCGCGCCATCCGCAGGCGCGCCTCGTTCATCACTGTACCCGAGGTCTGATAGTGGCGCTCGAGCGCTTGGCGGGCATCGTCGCGCACATTGATGGGCACATCGAAGGCGCGGGCGATACAATCGGCGGTGATATCATCATGCGTCGGCCCGATCCCGCCCGAAGTGAAAACCCACTCAAACCCGGCGGCAAGCGCCTGCACCGCGCCGATGATGGCGGCGGGCTGATCGGGCACGACGCGGACCTCGCGCAGGTCGATGCCATGCGCGGTCAGCTGACCGGCAAGGTAATGCATATTCGCGTCGCGCGTGCGACCCGAAAGGATTTCATCGCCGATGACAAGCATCGCAGCGGTCGGATTAGGCATTGTAAGGCTCCGTCTGGCCCGTTCGGTATAGGCGCAAGGCCCGGGCTTTCAAAGCCCCGGCAAGCAACGCGGACCCCTCAGGATCGCCCGGCCGTCGCGCATCGCCGCCGGGGCGGCGGTTTTGGCGCTTGCCCGGCGAGGCAATCTTGGATAGGCCTGCAGCAATGCGGGCCTGAAAACACGGGCCCCGACAGCGATATTTCAACTTGGATCACCTATGCTCACAATTCTAGCGACGGGTTTTGTTATCGGCGGAAGCCACGCTTTTGAGGCCGATCACGTTGCCGCAGTTTCGACGCTGGTTGCAGGAAAAACCGACCGCCGCCAGATCATTCGCCACGGAATGTTGTGGGGCATGGGGCATACGCTTACCCTTTTGGTCGTTGGCGGCTTTTTACTGGTCACCCAGACTGCCCTTTCGCCGCTGACCTCGGGCGGAATTGAAGGCGCGGTGGGGCTGATGCTGGTCGGGCTTGGCGCGCATCTGATCTGGCGTCTGCGCCGGGACCGCGTGCATCTTCACAGCCACCGACACGGTGATGGCGCCGTGCATCTGCATTTGCACAGCCATGCCGGCGAAACCGGCCCGCATGATGCGGACAGCCACCGGCATTCGCACCCGGACCGCAGCGCGCTGCGCACGCTTCTGGTGGGTACGATGCACGGGCTGGCAGGCTCGGCGGCGATTGTTCTGACGCTTGCCGCTTCGGCAGGATCGCCTCTGGCCGGGCTCAGCTATATCGCGATTTTCGGTCTGGGCTCGATCGCCGGTATGGCCGGGGTTTCGGCGGTTCTTTCGGTGCCGCTCTATTTCAGCGCGCGTTTTCTGACCCGGCTTAACCGGACGCTGCAACTTGGCATCGCGATCTTTTCGATCGGCCTGGGAGTGTCGATCATGCTTGCCTCTGCCCGCCTGTTTCTGGCCTGAATCGCGCACCAATCGACACGGCGGTCTGGTTTCGCCCGGCGCAAACGCCTAAGTAGGGCCACAGACCAAGGGAGAGCCCGCGTGAACGACGAACATCGAGGCAGGATGACCAAGGACGGCATCCGTATTTACGAACAATCCGATTTTGCCGGTATGCATGCCGCTGGCGCGCTGGCGGCGCAGATTCTGGACGAGATGCAGGAACGCGTCGTGCCCGGCGCCACCACCGAGGAACTGGATGACTATATCACCCGGCGGGTCGAAGAGGCGGGGGCGAAATCGGCCACCATCGGTTATCGTGGCTATCAGCACGCCTCATGCATCTCGGTCAATCACGTCGTCTGTCACGGTATCCCGGGCCCGAAAGTGCTCAAGGACGGTGATATCCTGAACATCGATGTAACGGTGATTGTGGACGGCTGGTTCGGCGATACAAGCCGGATGTATGTCGCGGGCAAGCTGTCGCGCAAGGCGCAGCGGCTGATCGAGGTGACGCATGACGCGCTGATGCTGGGGATCGAGGCGGTCAAGCCGGGCAATACCTTTGGCGATATCGGGGCCGCGATCCAGCAATATGTCGAAAGCCACCGGATGAGCGTGGTGCGCGATTTTTGCGGTCACGGGCTGGGCCGGGTGTTTCACGCGCCGCCCAATGTTCTGCATTACGGCAAGCCCGGAACCGGCGCGGTTCTGGAAGAGGGCATGCTGTTCACCATCGAGCCGATGGTCAATCTGGGACGCCCCGAGACCAAGGTTTTGAGCGATGACTGGACGGCAGTGACCCGCGACAAATCGCTGAGCGCGCAGTTTGAGCATTCGATCGGCGTCACCGCCGAAGGCTCCGAGATCTTTACCCTCTCGCCCGGCGGGCTGTTCGACGCGGCCGCCAAAGGCTGACCTGTCGGCGCAGGGTGCTCAAGGCGCGCCGGGCGCGGCCAGCAGGGTGATATGGGTGTCGCCGTAGCGCCGTTGATCAAGCAGGGTGAAATC
>JASBSV010000039.1 GCA_030148745.1 Paracoccaceae bacterium | reverse complement strand
GCGCCAGAACCTAAATCTGGTGCGTCTACCAATTCCGCCACACCCGCATCGCGATCGGCGCAGGTGCGCGCCGAAAGCCGCGACTGCCTAACAAAGGATAGCGGCGGATGCGAGTGTAAAAATCGGGAGCGCCACAAAAATGCCTGACAATAAGGTTAAATTAGTGTTAAGGTTAACCCAAGCAGGCCGGGGAACATCGGCCGGACAAGAGAGCAGGCAGATGATGTCACGGAATTCTTTATGGGCGCTGGGTGCGTCGGGTGTTGCGATATCGGGTGGCGTATCGCTAAGCGGCGGCTGTGCCGGTGGCGGGCGGCATCTGAAGGGGCACACCATCACGCTGAGCGATGACGGCTGGGTTGAGCTGGTCGCGGTTGATGCGCGCGGGCAGCAGGATCTGACCGGCGATCAGGTTTTTGACGGGATCGTCTATGGCGACGGTCTGCGCATCGCGCCGGAATATATCGTCACCGTCAGCGACGGGCATACGCCTTACCGGCTGGTCGGATTTCGCCTTGTAGACGGCTCGGGCAGCAGGGGCGCCCACGCGCCGGAGCGGGCCGGCACGATCGAGGGGCTGGTTATTCTTGACGACGGGCTTGGCCTGCCGCCAACGGGTGTGGCGCTGATCGTGACCGCCGCTACGGAAGAGATCAGCCTGGCCGAATTCGGCACCGACGAATTTGCCGCGCCGCCCAGCTTTACGCATGGTGCCGAAATTCTGACCCTCGACGGCGGTCTGCCGGTGCAGGAATTGCAGATCGGCGAAATGATCGTGACCCGCGACGCAGGCGCGCAGCCGCTCAGGTGGATTGGCAGGTTCGAAGTTTCCCCAAGCTGCCTGGCGACCATGCCCGAACTGCGCCCGGTGCGCCTGTCGGCGCATTCGCTGGGCCCGCAGCGCCCCGCGCGCGATGTCCTTTTGCCGCCCGACCACCGCATTTTGATCCGCAACGCCCGCGCAGCGGTGCTGTTCGGCGAAAAGGAGGTTCTGGCGACCGCCTCGCATCTGATCAACGAGGCGACGATCACCCGCGCCACCGATGTCGAGCATCTGGTATATTTCCATCTGCTGCTGGACGATCATCACATTATATATGCCGACGGTCTGGAAGCGGAAAGTCTGGCGCCGGGGCATGACACTCTGGCCGCGATCCCCGAAGCGGCAAGAGCGGGGCTTACGACGCTGCTGCCGGATCTGCCGGAAAAGGCCCCGGTGGGGCCCGGAACCTATCGCCGGCACCTCAAATATTGGGAAGCAGCCGCCATGGCCTGACGGCCACAAGGCGCCTTAGCGGTCAAGACGGCCAAGCACCACGGGCAATGTTTCGGGCAGATCCTCGGCAATCAGGCCGGGACCGAACGCCTGCGCGGTCTCGACATGAAGCCAGACGGCGGTTTCAGCGGCCTCGTCGGGCGCAAAGCCGCGCGCCAGCAGACCGGCGACAAACCCCGCCAGAACATCGCCCGACCCGGCCGTGGCAAGCCATGGCGCCGGGCGGTTTTGCTCGCACAGCGCCCCGCCTGCCCCAGCCACCACCGTCGCCGCGCCCTTGAGCAGAACCGTGCATCCCGCGCGCCGGGCCGCGGCAAGCGCCGCCTGATGTTTCCACGCCCCACCGGCATGGGCCACATCGGGGCCGAGCGTGCGGGCAAGATCGGGGAAGAGGCGCGCAAACTCTCCGGCGTGGGGCGTCAGGACGCAGGCCTCGTGAAGCCGCGCAAAAAGCGCGCCCGGATCGTCCTGAAAAAGCGTGAGCGCATCGGCGTCAAGAACCGTCGGGCGCGCCGCACGCAGCGCCGCCATGACCAGGGCGCGCGCCTGCGCCGTGCGACCCAGCCCCGGGCCAAGGCAGATGGCGTTCAACCGCTGGTCCTGCAAAAGTGCCGAAAGCGCCCCGGCCCCATCCACCGGCCGGATCATGATCGCGTTCAGCTGGGCGGCGTTTTCGGCCACCGCCGCCGGCGGGCAGCCCAGTGTCACCAGCCCCGCGCCGATGCGCAGCGCCCCGCGCGCGGCCAGACGCGCCGCCCCGCCCTGCCCGACACCGCCGGCCAATATCAGCGCATGACCATGCGAATATTTATGCGCCCGGGCATCCTTGCCGATCCGTGCCAGCGCCGCGGGCCGGGCATTTACCAAAACTGCCGGGCCCTGCCCCGAACCGCTCAAAGCCCGATGTCCCGCACCACCACCTTGCCGCTCAGCACCTTGCCGCGGCCCAGATGGTGGCCCAGTTTGGCCTTGTGAAAAGTGACGGTCAGATTCGATCCCAGCGCCTCGCCCAGTTCCTCGCCGGTGTCCGAATTAACCCCCGAGGGAATATCAATCGCCACGATCGGCTCGCGCCCGGCGTTCATTTCGTAAAGGTTCAGTTCCTGCGAAATCATCACGAATTCCCATGGCACTTTGCGCGACAGGCCGGTACCGAATACCGCATCGACGATCAGATCGGGATGCTTTTGCATCACCGCCCATCCGTCGATCTTACCCATCGGCAGAACCGGCCCCAGCGCGACCCATTTGTCATAGTTTTTACGTGCATCTTCAGGCAGTTTGCCGGGATCGCCCAGCAAGATCACCTCAACCGTCCAGCCACGTTCAGCCAGAAGCCGCGCAACCACAAAACCGTCGCCGCCGTTATTGCCCGGCCCGCACAGCACGATGCCCTTTTTCGGACCCTCGGCCAGTTCGGGCCATTCGTCCAGAGCGGCATCGACAACGGCCTCGCCCGCACGCTCCATCAACTCGGCTCCGGTCACTTTGCCCGAAGCGATTGCCTTGGCCTCGGCTGCGCGCATATCGGCGGTTGAGATTGTTTCCGTCATATCGCCCCCTTGTTCGTTCTAAAACTGCCTTTTGGGATGGCATTCTGCCTATTTTTTAGGCACAACCTTTGAAAACCCAGAGTCGCTTTGGCTAAGGTAAGCATAGCGAATTGAGGCTGCCAATAAGAAGTGATCTGACGCGCAAGGAACGGCATCGGAGGATGAGCCCCATGAAAAAGATCGAAGCCATTATAAAACCATTCAAACTCGACGAAGTGAAAGAAGCCCTACAGGAGGTCGGCGTTCAGGGGTTGAGCGTTATCGAGGTCAAGGGATTTGGCCGCCAGAAAGGCCACACAGAGCTTTATCGCGGCGCCGAATATGTCGTCGATTTCCTGCCCAAGGTGAAAATCGAAGTGGTCCTGTCCGACGATCAGCTGGATGGCGCCGTCGACGCGATCGTCAACGCGGCCAAGACCGACAAGATCGGCGACGGTAAGATCTTTGTCTCGACCGTTGAACAGGCTATTCGTATCCGGACCTCCGAAACCGGCGAAGACGCACTTTAACAACTCTCATCACACCCCCGCCCTCCGGCGGGATCTTTGCAACACTACACGAGAAGGGACTTAGGGTCACATGAGCAAATCTGACGTTCTCAAGACCATCAAGGATGAAGATATCGAATATGTCGACATCCGTTTCACCGATCCGCGCGGAAAACTGCAGCATGTGACGGTCATGGCCGATCAGGTCGATGAAGACTTTCTGGAAGAAGGCTTTATGTTTGATGGCTCCTCCATCGCCGGCTGGAAGTCGATCGATCAGTCGGACATGAAACTGATGCCCGACACCAAAAGCGCCTATCTGGATCCGTTCTATGCGGAAAAGACGCTTTGCCTGCACTGCTCGATCGTCGAGCCGGACACGGGCGAGGCTTATGACCGCGACCCGCGCAGCACCGCCCAGAAGGCCGAGGCCTATCTGAAGTCCAGCGGCATTGGCGATATGTCCTACTTTGGCCCGGAGGCCGAGTTCTTCCTGTTTGATGACGTTCGTTTCTCGGTCGGGATCAACAAGGTATCCTATCAGGTCGATGCGCTTGACGCGTCCTGGAACACCGATACCGAATATGAGATGGGCAACATGGGCCACCGCCCGGGCGTCAAGGGCGGCTATTTCCCCGTGAACCCGATCGACGATGGTCAGGACATCCGCAGCGAAATGCTGTCGACGATGAAGCGCATGGGCATGAAGGTGGACAAGCACCACCAC
>JASBSV010000034.1 GCA_030148745.1 Paracoccaceae bacterium | reverse complement strand
TCGGGCGGCTGGCGGATGCGCGTGGCTTTGGCGGCGGTGCTGTTCTCGGCCCCCGATCTTTTGCTTCTGGACGAGCCGACCAACTATCTTGACCTTGAAGGCGCGCTCTGGCTGGAAAATTATCTGGCCCGCTATCCCCATACCGTTCTGATCATCAGCCACGACCGGGGCCTTCTGAACCGGGCCGTCGGCGCGATCCTGCATCTTGAGGCGCGCAAGCTGACCCTGTGGCAGGGCCCCTATGATCAGTTCGCCCGCCAAAAGGCCGAACAGCGCGCCGTTCAGGCCGCACAGGCACGCAAACAGGACGCGCGCCGCGCCCATCTGCAAAGCTTTGTCGACCGCTTCAAGGCCAAGGCGTCCAAGGCCAAACAGGCGCAAAGCCGGGTCAAGATGCTGGAAAAGATGGAGACGATCACCGCCCCCGAAGATCAGGCGCGCACGGTCTTTACCTTCCCCTCGCCCGAGGAGCTGTCGCCGCCGATTATCGCCACCGAAAGCGTCTCGGTCGGCTATGGCGAGACCATCGTTCTGAAGGGGCTGAACCTGCGGATCGATCAGGATGACCGCATCGCGCTTCTGGGTAAGAACGGCGAGGGTAAATCGACCCTGTCTAAACTTCTGTCCAAACGGCTTGAGCCGATGGGCGGACGCATCACATGGTCGAACAAACTGAGGATCGGGTATTTCGCCCAGCATCAGGTGGACGAGCTGGAGATCGACGAAACCCCGCTGCAACATCTGATGCGCGAGCGCCCGGGCGAAGGACAGGCCAAGCTGCGCGCGCGGCTGGCAGGCTTTGGCCTTGGCGCCGATCAGGCGGAAACCGCCGTCGGGCGGCTGTCGGGCGGGCAAAAGGCGCGGCTGTCGCTTTTGCTGGCCACACTGGATGCGCCGCATCTTCTGATCCTGGACGAGCCGACCAACCATCTGGACATGGAAAGCCGCGAGGCGCTGGTCGAGGCGCTGACCGCCTATTCGGGCGCGGTCATTCTGGTCAGCCACGATATGCATCTTCTGTCGCTGGTGGCCGACCGGCTGTGGCTGGTGCGCGGCGGGCGGGTGGAGCCCTTTGAAGAGGATCTTGAGGCTTACCGCAAACTGCTTTTGTCAGATGGCCCGCCAAAGCCCGAAAAACAGCGCGCCGCGCCCAAACGCCCGTCGCGTGATGCAATCATTGCGATGCGATCAGAAACGCGCAAATGCGAAGAACGGGTCAGCAAACTGAACGAGATGCGCGACAAACTGGCCAAAAAACTGGCCGATCCGGCGCTTTACGAGCCTGAAAAGGCCGGCGAGGCGCAGGTCTGGCAAAAGAAATACGCCGAAGTGATGGGGGCGCTTGAAAAGGCCGAAGGGCTGTGGATGAGATCACTCGAAAAGCTAGATAACGCAGAGGGTTAGAGATGGAATTTGCCACGATAATCACCGCCTTTGCCACGCTGTTCGTCGTGATCGACCCGATCGGCCTGACGCCGGTCTTTGTGGCACTGACCCAAGGCGCAACCGCGCACGAGCGGCGCGCCATTGCCAGCCGGGCGGCGGTGATCGCCATCGGTATCCTGACCCTTTTCGGGCTGTTCGGCGAAAGCGTTCTGGGCTTTATCGGCATCTCGATGCCCGCCTTTCGCATTGCCGGCGGCATCCTTTTGTTCATCACCGCGCTGGACATGCTGTTTGAGAGGCGCAGCAAACGGCGCGAGGATCAGACCGCCGAGCGGCCCGATCCGTCGGTCTTTCCGCTGGCCCTGCCACTGATCGCAGGCCCCGGTGCGATTGCCTCGATGATCCTGCTGAGCGGTCAGAGCGGCGATTGGGCCGGGCTTCTGGCGGTGCATCTGGTGATGGTGGCCACGGTCGGCGCGGCCTTTGTGATGTTTCTGGCCTCGGGCGTTCTGGAGCGGCTTTTGGGCAAGACCGGCATCAATGTGGTCACCCGGCTTCTGGGGATGCTTCTGGCCGCGCTCAGCGTTCAGTTCGTGGTCGACGGGGTGCTGGAAATCGTGAGCATGGGCTGAGCCCCCTTTCAAATCCGGCCCGGCGCCTTATCTGTCATGCCAGACAAAGCGAGCGCGAGGAGAGCGAATGAACGCATCTGACATCGGCCAACTGGCCTATCTGGTGCTGCTGGGCGCGGCCGTGGTGGGCTGGTTTATCGCCCAAAACCGCCAGAACCTGGGCAAAACCGCCCAGCAGGCCGTGCTTTGGGGGCTGATCTTTATCGGCTTTATCGCCGCTGTCGGGCTGTGGGGCGATATCCGCAACAGCGTGATGCCGCAGCAGAGCCTGATCGCCAACGGTCAGGCAATCGAAGTGCCACGTTCGCCCGACGGGCATTATTATCTGACGCTGAAGGTCAATGGAACGCCGGTGCGCTTTGTCGTCGATACCGGCGCCTCGGATGTGGTTCTGACCCAGGCCGATGCGCGGCGGGTGGGGATCGATCCGGCGCAGCTTGCCTATGTCGGCACCGCCACCACCGCCAATGGCGTGGTGCGCACCGCGCCGGTGCGGCTTGATACCGTGGGTCTGGGAAATCTGGTGGCGCGCGGGGTGCGTGCCTCGGTCAACGGCGGGCAGATGCAGGGATCGCTTTTGGGGATGAGTTACCTGCAGCGGTTCGGCAAGATCGAGATCACCGGCAACAAGATGATTTTGCGCAATTAAAGCCTGTCGCATTTAATGTGAGACATTCAGCATCACCTAACGCGTGTAAATCGTTGATTTCAGGCACAGTTAGGCGATCTAGGTGTAACGCGAAACGCTTTGGGTTTCCGCCTTCGGCGAGAGTATTTTTTACAAAGAAGAAGCGGCATTACGCCTCGGACTTCATCTTCCAGTTGCCGCTTTCCTCGCTCCAGTACTGGGCCTTGCAACCGGCGCCGGTCAGAGTTTTCCACTGGGCGCGGGCGCGCGTCAGGGCCGCATCGTCATTTCCGTCAAAGAGGATACAGGCGCGCGCCATGCTCTGCACCTCTTGGGGGTGGATGAGCGCGCCATCGACCGAAATCAGGCATTGGGCGGCATTGGGGATCTCGTCGCCCGTGGTCAAAAGGATCGGCTGATCGGCGTCATGGGCGCCGCCGGCCAGCCCGTGGGGCAGAAAGCCGTCATCGGGCCCCAGCCAGAGTTTCTCGTCGAGCCAGGCAAGCCGGTCCGGGGCGGCGCCGCGCACCACCACGTTCCAGCCGGCCTGACGCGACTTTTGCAAGAGCATCGGCAGGGTCGCCTCGAGCGGGCGCTGCGTCAGGTGGTAGAAGAGCGCCTGTCCCATCAGCCCTCGAACATATCGCCAATCAGGCGGTTAAGCGCCATCACGCCCCAGCCGGTCGCGCCTTTGGGGGCAAAGGCAGTTTGCGATTTCACGCTGGCCACGCCGGCGATGTCGAGGTGGATCCAGGGGGTGCCATCCTTGACGAAGCGCTGCAGGAACTGGGCGGCGGTGATCGATCCTGCGGCACGCCCGCCGACGTTTTTCATATCCGCCAGATCCGATTTCAGAAGTTTGTCATAGGCAGGTGCCAGAGGCAGGCGCCAGGCGCCTTCGCCTTCGGAGCCTGCGGCTTTGAGGAAGGCCGCGGCGAGTTTGTCGTCATTGGAGAAAACGCCGGCGTTTTCATGGCCAAGGCCGATGATGATCGCCCCTGTGAGCGTGGCCAGATCGATGATGCCGCTGGGCTGGAACCGGTCCTGCGCGTACCAGAGCACATCGGCCAGCACCAGCCGGCCTTCGGCGTCTGTATTGATCACCTCTATCGTGTCGCCTTTCATCGAGGTGACAATATCGCCGGGACGCTGCGCCTTGCCGTCGGGCATGTTTTCCACCAGCCCCACAAGGCCCACGACATTGGCCCTGGCCTGGCGCAGGGCCAGCGTTTTCATCACGCCGGCCACCACGCCGGCGCCGCCCATATCCATGGTCATGTCTTCCATGCCGCCGGCCGGTTTGATGCTGATCCCGCCGGTGTCAAAGACCACGCCTTTGCCGACAAGGGCAAAGGGCGCCTCGTCGCCGCCGCCCTGCCATTGCATGACGACCACCTTGGAGGGGCTTTCCGAGCCCTGACCAACCGCCAGAAGGCTGTTCATGCCCAGTTTTTCAAGCTCTTTTTCTTCCAGAACCTCGACCTTGAGGCCGATTTTCTTAAGCTCCACCAAGCGCTTGGCAAATTCTGTCGTGGTCAGAACGTTGGCCGGTTCGGCCACCAGATCGCGGGTAAAGAACACCCCTTCGGCCACCTGCAGCAGGGGCGCCGCCTGGGCCTGAACCTCATCTGGTTTGGAGACCATGAAGGTGACCTTGCCCAAGGGTTTTGCCGGCTCGGACTTGTGGTCGGTGAAAGCATAGGCGCGCAGGCTGAGCCCCATTGCCACCTCGGCGGCGCGGCCCAGATTGCCGGCGGCCACCAAAAGCGCACCGCGGCCCATTGCCCGGGCCAGAGCGGCGCCGGCGCGGCGGGCCTGATCGACATCAGGGCGCCGGGGCAGTTTGACCACCAGCAGCGCCTCGGCCTTCATCCCGCCGGGAAAGGCAAGCCGGGTCAGGCCGGCCATCTCAAGCTTGCTGAAGGTCTTGCTTTCGGCAAGCCGCTGCAGGGCGCCCCGGGTCAGCCGGTTGAGCCTGCGCCCGGCCTGATCAAGCTTGCCTTCTTCGGTCACGAAGACGGCGATCCGGCCTTCGGTTTCGGCCAGATCGGCGATCGAGGTTTCGGTAAAGGACAGGGCGACAGGTTTGGTCATCAGAATGCTCCGTTTGGCTTTTGACAGCACCCTAAGTGGCGCGCCGCCGATTGACCAGTTAGCAGTTTTCCCCGCTTTGCAAATCCGTTAGGTTGGAGCCCGAGGCATCAGCGCAGCGGGGAATGTAGGAATTGGCCAGATTTGACAGATATTTGCTGTCTCAGCTGATGGTCTTTTTCGGCTTTTTCTCGCTGGTTCTGGTGATGATCTATTGGATCAACCGGGCGGCGGTGCTGTTTGATCAGCTGATCGCCGATGGCCAGAGCGCGGCGGTCTTTCTGGAGTTCACCGCGCTCAGCCTGCCGACGGTGATCCGTATCGTCCTGCCGGTGGCCGCTTTCGTCGCCTCGGTCTATGTCACCAACCGGCTGACTTCGGAAAGCGAGTTGCTGATCGTGCAATCGACCGGTTTCAGCGCCTTTCGTCTGGCCCGCCCCGTGCTGGTCTTTGGCCTGCTGGTGGGGCTTTTGGTGGGGCTTCTGGCCAATCTTCTTGTGCCGATCAGCGTCGGGCGCCTGTCGGTGCGCACCGATGAAATATCGCGCAATGTCACCTCGCGGCTTCTGACCGAGGGGGTTTTTCTGCACCCCTCCAAGGGGCTGACCTTTTACCTGCGCGAGATTACCCCGCAGGGCGAGCTTAAGGATATCTTTCTGTCGGACGCGCGCGATCCGGTAAACCAGACGATCTATACCGCCAAATCCGCCCTTCTGGTGCGCAGCGAGCAGGGCCCGAAACTGGTGATGTTCGATGGTATGGCGCAGATCCTCAAACCCGCCGGGCAACGGTTGTTCACAACGCAGTTTTCCGATTTCACCTATGATCTGAGCGCGCTTTTGAAAACCGGCGGCGATCTGGGCCCGCCGATCAGCGCGATCTCGACCGGCGATCTGATCCGGGGCGCGCCGGGGCAGGATTTTTCCCGCGCCAATATCAGTTTCGAGCTGCATAACCGCCTGTCGCAGCCTTTGGTCGCGGTGGCCTCGGCGCTTTTGGGGTTTGCCGCGCTGATGGTGGGCGGGTTCAGCCGCTTTGGCCTCTGGCGGCAGATCATCGGCGGCGTTTTCATCCTGATCATTCTGAAGGTGCTTGAAAGTACGATATCCGATCTGACCCGCAGCGACGCGGGCCTCTGGCCGCTGATCTATCTGCCGGGCCTTCTGGGGATTGCCATCGCGCTGGTGCTGCTGTGGGTCGCCGAGCGGCCCGGGCTGTTCCGGCGCCGGGCAAGGGCGGCGGCATGACGCTTCATCTATATTTCGCGCGCCGGTTTCTGCTGATCTTTCTGGCGATCATGGCAATCTTTTTCGCCATCATGGTGCTGGCCGATCTGGCCGAGCAGGTGCGCCGGTATCCCAGCGATGTGGTGAGTTTTTCGCAGGCGTTTGAACTGACCTTACTGAATGTGCCGACGCTTCTTTACCGGATTTTGCCACTGATCATGATTCTGGCCACGCTGACGCTGTTTCTGAATCTGGCCCGCACCAGCGAGTTGGTGGTCACGCGGGCGGCCGGGCGTTCGGCGCTGAAATCGCTGGCCGCGCCGATCGGGGTGGCGCTTTTGATCGGCGCTCTGGCGCTGGCGTTTCTCAACCCGATGGTGGCGGCCACATCGAAACAATATGAAACGCTGCAATACCGCTATGCCAATGGCACCGAAAGCGTGTTGTCGATCAGTGCCGAGGGTCTGTGGCTGCGGCAGGGCAGCCGCACCAGCCAGACGGTGATCCGCGCCTCGCGCGCCAATCTGGACGGCACCAAGCTCTTTGACGTGACCTTCATTGCCTTTGCCCCCGGCAAGGGGCCGACAACGCGCATCGACGCCAAAACGGCCGAGCTTGCGCCCGGCGCATGGCAGCTGACCGAGGCCAAGAAATGGGATATCTCGGGCTCGAAAAACCCCGAGCGTGATGCCGTCACCGCCGCGCGGATGAACATCACCACCGATCTGACCCGCGCCCAGATCCGCGACAGTTTCGGCACCCCCTCGATCATCCCGATCTGGGAGCTTCCGGCCTTTATCAGAACACTTGAAGCGGCGGGGTTTTCCGCGCGCCAGCACCGGATGTGGTTTCAGATGGAGCTTGCCCTGCCCTTCTTTCTGGTGGCCATGGTCCTGATCGGCGCGACCTTTACCCTGCGCCATACGCGCTTTGGCAATACCGGGGTTATGGTTCTGTCGGCACTGCTGACCGGGTTCGGCTTGTATTTTGTGCGCAATTTCGCGCAGGTTCTGGGTGAAAACGGCCAGATCCCGATCCTTCTGGCGGCCTGGACCCCGCCGGTCGCGGCAATCGGTCTGGCGCTTGGGCTTTTGCTGCATCTGGAGGATGGATAACGATGGCCCGGATCGCCTGCGCCCCTGCTCTGGCCGCGCTGCTGCGCCTTGCGGCGCTATGGCTGGCGCTTTCGCTGGCCGCCGGCCCGGCGGCGGCGCAGTCCGGGCCGCCTGCCTCTCTGGTCGCCGACCGGGTGCAGGTGCTGGGCAATCAGACGCTGGTGGCCGAGGGCAATGTCGAGGTGCTCTATCAGGGGCGCCGCCTGACCGCCAGTCAGATCATTTTCGACCAAAGCACCAACAGCCTGAGCATCAACGGCCCGATCCGTATCGAAGAGGGCGATCAATACCTCGTTCTGGCCAGCCGGGCCGAGCTGGACGCCAAGCTGGAAAACGGCATTCTGGAAAGCGCCCGGATGGTGCTGGGCCAGCAGCTTCAGCTGGCAGCGGCGGAAATGGCGCGGGCCGATGGCCGCTATACCCAGCTTTACAAAACCGTGGCCTCTTCCTGCATGGTCTGCGTCAGCAACCCTGTTCCGCTCTGGCAGATCCGCGCCAAACGGGTGGTTCACGATCAGCTTGAGCGACAGCTTTATTTCGACAATGCCACCATTCAGGTGATGGGTGTTTCGATCTTTTATCTGCCGCGCCTGCGCCTGCCCGACCCGACGCTGAAACGCGCCACCGGCTTTCTGATCCCGCAACTTCGCACCACAAGCCGTCTGGGCACAGGGATCAAGATCCCCTATTTCATCGCCATGGGCCCGTCGCAGGACCTCACCCTGGCGCCCTATATCTCGTCCCGCACCACGACAATCGATCTGCGCTACCGGCGGGTGTTCGGCAATGGCAGGCTCAGCTTTTCGGGTGCCTATACCTCGGACCGGATCCTGCCCGGCAAAAAGCGCGGCTATATCTTTGGCACGGGCAACTTCCGCTATCCGCATGATTATCGTCTGCGCTTTGACATCCAGTCGACCAGCGATGCGGCCTATCTTCTGGACTACGGGATTTCCGACAAGGACCGGCTGAAAAGCGATGTGGAGCTTTCCCGGACCCGGCGCGACAGCTATCTGAGCGCTGCCTTGGTACATTACCAGTCGCTGCGCAGCTCGGAAGACAACGCCACCCTGCCAACCCTGATCGGCGATGCTTTCTATCAGCGCCGTATCACAAACGGCCCCTTTGGCGGCATCGCCGGTTACCGGCTTGAAGCACACAGCCATGTGCGCGCCTCGACCACGCCGACCGATGCCAACCTTGACGGGATCGTTGACGGGCGCGACGTCAGCCGCGCCAGCCTGCGCCTTGACTGGCAGAAAACCTGGACCCTGCGTTCGGGCATCGAGCTTTCGGCGCTGAGCGAGGTCAACGCCGATTTCTACGCCATCGGTCAGGATGCCACAGCGGCCGGAACCGTCAGCCGCATCACCCCCTTTGCCGCCGTCACCCTGCGCTGGCCATGGTCGAAAACCACCGCGCGCGGCGTTTCGCATGTGATCGAGCCTGTGGCGCAATTCGTGTTCAGCGATGATTTCGGTCCCACCGTGCCCAACGAAGACAGCACCCGCGTCGAATTTGACGAGGGCAATCTTTTCTCGCTTTCGCGCTTTCCCGGCTCGGATGTCTATGAACGCGGGCTGCGGGCCAATATCGGGGTCAGCTGGACACGCTATGATCCGGGCGGCTGGTCCTTGGGGCTGACGGTGGGGCGGATCCTGCGCGCCCGCGATCTGGGCCAGTTCAATCAGGGCTCGGGCCTTGCGGGGAAAAACTCCGACTGGCTGGCGGCGGTGCAGCTTAGGATCGATCCCAAGCTGACGCTGACAAACCGCGCCCTGTTCAGTGACGGGCTGAAGTTTTCGCGCAACGAGGCGCGCATCAGCTATAGTGGTGAGCGGCTGAAACTGGGCTCAAGCTTTGTCTGGCTGAGAGCCGAAACCGGCGTCAGCGCCACCAATCGCTCGGAATGGTCGGTCGATGGCTCTTATACGCTGCGGGACAATTGGACCGGCCGGTTCGACTGGCGCTATGATTTTGTGACGAAAAACGCCGCCTCGGCGGGCATCGGCCTTGTCTACCTGACCGAATGCATCGAGCTTGACCTTTCCCTCTCGCGTCGCTTTACATCCTCGACTACTGTGGAGCCCGAGACGAAATTCAGCCTCAAGGTGGGGGTCGCCGGAGTTGGCGCAAGCCGCCGGGTTAAACCGGGCAAAAGCGGCTGTTATGGTTAATAAAAACACACACAAGCGGAGCTGACATGCGCCTCTTTCTCCTTTTCCTGATCGGAACGCTTGGCCTGACCGGGCTGGTTGCGGCCCCTTCTGCGGCCATTGCCCAAAGCCGGTTCGATGCAGCGATAACGGTCAACGACCGCGCCATCACCCGTTATGAGCTGGACCAGCGGATCCTGCTGAACAAACTCTTGCAGACGCCCGGTGATCTTGCCGAAATTTCGCGCGAGCAGCTGATCGATGACCGGCTGAAGCTGGAGGCGGGCAAGGCGGCCGGAATTTCCGCAACCGACGAACAGATCACCAAGGGGATGGAAGAGTTTGCCGGACGCGCCAACCTAAAGCGCGAGCAATTCCTGCAGATACTGGCGCAGAACGGCATTGCCGAGGCCACATTCCGCGATTTCGTCCGGGCCGGTCTGATCTGGCGCGAGGTTGTGCGCGCGCGCTTTACCCCCCGCGTGCAGATCACCGATGAAGAGATCGACCGCGCGCTGGCGCAAAGCGGCGGGACCGGCGGGATCCGGGTGCTTTTGTCGGAAATCATCCTGCCGGCCGATACGCCCGAACGCGCCGCCGCCGCGCAGGCGCAGGCCGCGCGGATCACCAAGATCACCTCTTTTGCCGGCTTTGCACAGGCCGCGCGGCAATATTCGGCCGCCCCCACGGGCGCCAAAGGCGGGCGGCTGAACTGGCTGCCGCTGGGCAATCTGCCGGCACCGATCCGCCCGCTGATCCTTGCGCTGCGCCCGGGCGAGGTTTCGGCCCCCGTGACCCTGCCCAATGCGATCGCGATCTTTCAGATGCGTGCGATCGAAGAAACCTCGACCACGGCGGACAAGATATCGGCGGTGGAATTTGCGCGCTTTTACATCAAGGGCGACAACGCCGCCGCCACATTGGCCGAGGCCAAGGCGCTGCGCGCACGGGTCGATACCTGTGACGATCTTTATGGCGTGGCCAAGGGCCTGCCGAAAGAGCGGCTGAGCATCGACACGATGGCGCCGGGCGATATTCCGGGCGATATCGCGCTGGAGCTTGCGCGGCTGGACAACAATGAGGTCTCGACCGCGCTCAGCACCGATGGCGGCAGAACCCGGGTCTTTCTGATGCTGTGCGGGCGCACCCCGGAACTGGGCCAGAACGTCACCCGTGACCAGGTGCGCAGCAGTCTGGTCAACAAGCGGTTTGAATCCTATGCCAACGCCTATCTGGCCGAATTGCGCGCCGATGCGGTGATCACGGTCAAATGAGCCTGCCCAAGCGCCCCCGCGCCCCGATCGCCGTCAGCTGCGGTGAACCGGCGGGCATCGGGATGGAGATCATCGCCCCGGCATGGCAGGCGTTGCGCGAAGAGCTGGATCTGTTCTTGATCGCCGATCCGCGGCATCTGCCGCGCGGCGTGGCGTTCGAGGAAATCTCTGGGCCCGCTCAGGCTAGCGCCTCCGGCGCGCTGCCGGTTCTGGCGCATGAATTTGCCGGCCCCGCCACGCCCGGGCGGCCCCGGCCCGAAAACGCGCAAGGCATGATCGATGTGATCGCCCGGGCGGTGGATCTTGTAGCCAGCGGCGCGGCCTCGGCGCTGACCACCCTGCCCATTCACAAAAAGGCGCTGAAGGACGGCGCCGGTTTTGCCTATCCGGGTCATACCGAATATCTGGCGGCGCTGGCCGGGGTCGATGAGGTGGTGATGATGCTGGCCTGCCCCGAACTGCGGGTGGTGCCGGCCACGATCCACATCCCGCTGGCCGAAGTGCCCGGCGCCCTGACCGAGGCGCGGCTTGAAGCGGCAATCCGCATCACCCACGCCGCGCTTATCCGCGACTTTGGCCTGAGCGCCCCGCGCATCGCGGTGGCCGGTCTGAACCCGCATGCCGGCGAAGGTGGAGCGATGGGCGGCGAAGAGATCGCGATGATCGCCCCGCTCTTGGAGCGGCTGCGCGCGAGCGGTTTCGATCTGGCCGGGCCGATGCCGGCCGATACGATGTTTCACGCCGCCGCGCGGGCGCGATATGATGCGGCGGTGGCGATGTATCACGATCAGGCGCTGATCCCGATCAAGACCATCGATTTCGCCGGCGGGGTGAATGTGACGCTGGGCCTGCCGTTTATCCGCAGCTCACCCGATCATGGCACCGGTTTTGACATCGCCGGGCAGGGCATCGCGGACCCAACCAGCCTGATTGCGGCGCTGCGCATGGCCGCCGCGATGGCCGCGGCGCGCGGGGCGTGACAGGCGGCGCAGATTTTCGCCTCCGGCGGAAGTATTTTTGCAAAAAAGAAGGGTGAAGCATGGCCGCTATTGACGATCTGCCGCCGCTGCGCGAGGTGATCGCGGCGCATGGGCTGGCGGCGAAGAAATCGCTGGGCCAGAATTTTCTGCTCGATCTCAATCTGACGGCCAAGATCGCCCGTTCGGCAGGGGATCTGGCGCAGGCCGATGTTCTGGAGGTTGGGCCGGGTCCCGGGGGGTTGACCCGGGGGCTTTTGGCGGAAGGGGCGCGGCGGGTTCTGGCGATTGAGAAGGACGCGCGCTGTCTGCCGGCGCTGGAGGAGATCGCCCGCGCCTACCCGGGCCGGTTGCAGGTGATCGGCGGCGATGCTTTGACCGTCGATCCGCTTGAGTTTCTGCGCCCGCCCGTTCGGGTGGTGGCGAACCTGCCCTATAATATCGGCACCGAACTTTTGGTGCGCTGGCTGACCCCGGCGGAGTGGCCGCCCTTTTGGGAGAGCCTGACGCTGATGTTTCAAAAGGAGGTGGCCGAGCGGATCGTGGCGCAGCCCGGCACGCGCGCCTATGGGCGGCTGGCCATTCTGGCGCAGTGGCGGGCCGAGGCGCGCAAGGTGATGACCCTGCCGCCCGAGGCTTTTACCCCGCCGCCCAAGATATCTTCGGCGGTGGTGCATCTGACGGCGCGGCCTGCGCCGCTTTACCCGGCCGATCCGGCAGTGTTGTCGCGGGTGGTCAAGGCGGCCTTCGGGCAGCGCCGCAAGATGCTGCGCGCCGCGCTCAAAGGGCTGGCGCCACAGATCGAGGCGCATCTTGAGCAGGCCGGGATCCGGCCCACAGAACGGGCCGAGGAAGTCTCGATCGAGAGATTTGCAGCGCTGGCACGTGCGCTGAGCGGCGCGGCTTAGGCGCGGCGGTCATTTCGTGGTTTTGGCCCGGGGGCCAGCGGCCGGCCCGGTCTTATTCGGCAGCCTCATCGGGGATTTGCGAGCCGCCCGGCGCCCCGGCCTGAGGGGTCTCATTGGGTTGCTCGGCGGCGGGCTGCTCGGCGGCGGGTTTTTTGGCGCGCGAGCGGCGCGGGCGCGGCGCGGGCTTGCTTTCGGGGGTTTCGACCAGCCCGCTTTCTTCTTCGGGGGCCTGCGTGTCGATGATATCGGGCTGATCGCCCTCGCCCGGTTCAGGCTGGCGCGGCTGCTGCTGTTGCTGCTGCTGGCCCTGGCCCTGACGGTCATCGCGGTCTTTTTGCTGGCGGTCGCGCTGATCACGCTCCTGCTGTTCGCGGCGGGCGTCCTGTTCGCGCTGCGCCTCGCCCAGAAGGCGGATGTAATGTTCGGCGTGCTGCTGAAAGTTTTCGGCCGCGACACGGTCATTGGACAGCTGCGCATCGCGCGTCAGCTGCAGATATTTGTCGATGATCTGTTGCGGGGTTCCGCGCACTTTACCTTCGGGACCCGAGCTGTCGAAAACCCGGTTGACGATATTTCCCGAGGGACGGTTGCGGTTTGATTTTGACCGCGAACGTGACTTCGATGATCTCATATGCTTTAGTGTCCGGCCTTATTTTCGGCGTTCGCTTTGACCGTCTTTTGCGCTGGAAGCGCAAGGTCAGTTGCGATTTTTGGCTTGATGCGCGGCGGATGTCACCATCCCTCGCCGCACAAGACGAATAACCACGCCGGGCGGGCCGAGACAAGAAGAAAGTGCAATATCGCGCTGTTTTCGGCGGGATATGGGGATTTGAGGACGCTAAAGCGGCGGATTTCGCCCATATATGACGCGGTCGCGGCCATCGAGATCGGGAATCGTCTGAATATCGACAAAGCCGGCGGCCTGAAACAGCTGCGCCACCTGCGCGCCCTGACTTGCGCCGATTTCCACCATCAGCACGCCATCGGCGGTCAGATGGGCCTGTGCGCCGGCACAGATCGCGCGATAGGCGCCAAGCGCATCCTCGCCCGGGCAAAGCGCCATCGGCGGGTCCCAGTCGCGCACATCGGGCGCCAGACCGGCAAGCTCGGCCCGGCCGATATAGGGCGGGTTGGAAACGATGAGGTCGAACCGGCCGGTGACCTCTTCATACCAGTCCGAGCGGCGACAGCGCAGCCGCGTTCCAAGCCCGGCGGCATCGGCGTTCTGGCGCGCCACGGCAAGCGCGGCGCCCGAAAGATCGGTGGCCAGTCCGGTCGCCGACGATTGTTCGGCCAAAAGCGTGACCGCGATCACCCCGCTGCCGGTTCCCAGATCGAGCAGCCGGTCAAAGCCGATCGACAGCGCCGCCTCGATCAGAGTTTCGGTTTCGGGCCGCGGCACCAAAGTATCGGGCGTCACCCGGAACCGGCGGCCCCAGAAGTCGCGCGCGCCAAGGATCATCGCCACAGGTTTGTGGCGCAGCCGGTCGCCGAGCAGGATGTCGAGCCTGCTTTCAGCCTCAAAAGGCTCATCTTCATGCAGGCGCAGCCGGTCGGCCGGGATATTCGCCGCATGGGCCAGCAACAGCCGCGCATCGCGCCCCGGATCGGCAATGCCCGCAGCGCTAAGCCTTGCGGTGGCCGCGCGCAGCGCCGCGCCTATGGTGGGGGCTGTCATGCCTCGATCTCGGCCAGCATGCTGGCCTGGGCATCGGCGATCAGCGCGTCGATCACCTCGGTCAGATCGCCCTGCATGATCTGATCGAGTTTATAGAGCGTCAGGTTGATACGGTGATCGGTCATCCGCCCCTGCGGGAAGTTATAGGTGCGGATCCGTTCGGAGCGATCCCCCGATCCGACCTGCGAGCGGCGGTCGGCCGAGCGTTCGCTGTCGACCCTCTGGCGTTCGGCGTCATAAAGGCGCGCGCGCAGGACCTGCATCGCGATCTCGCGGTTGCGGTGCTGCGATTTTTCGGAACTGGTCACCACGATCCCGCTGGGAATATGGGTGATGCGCACGGCGGAATCGGTGGTGTTGACATGCTGGCCGCCCGCGCCGCTGGCGCGCATCGTGTCGATCCGCAGATCGCCGGGATCAATCTCGATATCCACTTCCTGCGCCTCGGGCAGAACCGCCACCGTGGCGGCCGAGGTATGGATCCGCCCGCCCGATTCGGTGGTTGGCACGCGTTGCACCCGGTGCACGCCGCTTTCGTATTTCAGCCGGGCAAAGACCCCCTCGCCCCGGACATTGGCGATCACCTCCTTGATGCCGCCCAGTTCGGTCTCGGCCATCTCGACGATCTCGAAGCGCCAGCCCTGCATTTCGGAATAGCGCTGATACATCCGCAACAGATCGCCGGCAAAAAGCGCCGCCTCTTCGCCGCCGGTGCCGGGGCGGATCTCTATCATTGCGGGGCGCGCATCGGCGGCATCCTTGGGCAAAAGCGACAGGCGCAGCGCCTGTTCGACCTGCGGCAGGCGGGCGCGCAGCGCAGGCAACTCATCCTCGGCCAGCTCTTTCATCTCGGGATCGGCCAGCATCGCCTCGGCCTCTTGGATATCGGTGGCAAGCTGGCGATATTCGGCGATCTCTTCGACCACCGGTTTGAGATCGGAATATTCCTTGGACAGGGTCGCGATTTCGGCCGGGTCTGCACCCTCGGCCATTCTGGCTTCAAGAAACTGAAAGCGCTGCGTAATCTGATCTAGTTTTTCAAAGGGAACCATGGGTCCTGACTTGCCCCAGCCCCCGGGTTTGGTCAAGGGGCGGCGAATATGCTAGACTTGCGCCCATGAAATTGCTGATCGTCCTTCTGGCTCTGACCGCTTATCCCGCGCTGGCCGATGTCATCAAAGGCGGGCGCACGATCGAGTGTTTCTGCACCGATAGCAGCGGCGCGCGTGTCGATCTGGGCAATTCGGTCTGCCTTTACGTTGACGGGCGCGCCTTCATGGCCCGTTGCGAAATGTCGCTGAATGTGCCGATGTGGCGCGAGATCGCCGATCCCTGCGTTTCATCGTCACTGGGCGAAACGTTCCAGAACCTTGATCCAGCCGCTGATCCGGGCGCGGTTGACGCCCAGATCTGAGCGGCCAAAGCGCAGCCGGCCATAGATGCGCAGGCGTGATCCGCCATTTTCGGGCCGGGCCACGACGGTGGTGTAATCGGGAAAGCCAAAGACCCGGCTGCGGGTGATGAATGTCATCTGCCTCTTGCCGGCCGATCCGGCCAGAAGCCGGGTGCGCGGCGTTGCCATGGCGCGCGCCTCGATCGCAGTCAGAACCTCGGCCGGGGGCGCGGCCAGAAGGCCGCTTTCATAGATCGCGCCGCCCGGAACATCGCGCATCCCCGAACTGCCGGTAAAATCGCCGGGCATCCTGTTCCAGCGCGCCGGATCGCTGGGGGCAAGACGCACATAGGCATCGGCCAGAGCCAGAAGCAATAATATTATAATAAATATTTTCAGCAATTTGAGCGCCATTCTTTACGTATCGCACAGGCCATCAGCGATAGTGCACCCCGGGCAGGATCGATAAAAGCTCAAAGATCAGGTTCGCGCCCGTCAGGGCGGTGTTACCGCTGGGATCATAGGGCGGTGAAACCTCCACCAGATCGCAGCCGACGATATTCAGTCCCCTGAGCGCGCGGATCAGCTCCATCGCCTGCGGCGTGGTCAGCCCGCCAATCTCGGGCGTGCCGGTGCCGGGGGCGAAAGCGGGGTCCAGACTGTCGATATCATAGGTGATATAGGTTTTCGTCTGGCCAATCGCCTCGCGGATCTGGGTGCCCAGCGGGGTGAGCGAGCGATGCCAGATCTCGGGCGCGGTGACCATGTTAAAGCCCCAGCCGCGCGCCTCGTCAAAATCCTCGGCCGTATAGCCGGTGCCGCGCAGACCCACCTGCCAGACCTTCTCCGGCACCAAGAGACCTTCCTCATAGGCGCGGCGAAAGACGGTGCCATGGGTCTCACGCTCGCCGAACATCTCGTCATTGACATCGGCATGGGCATCGACATGAACCAGGGCCACAGGCCCGTGTTTCTTTGCAATCGCGCGCAGGATCGGCAGGGTCAGCGTGTGATCGCCGCCCAGACCGACAGGGATGATGTCATGCTTTAAGTACGCATCATAAGTCTCTGTTATAATGCGAATTGTATCAGACAGGTTAAAGGTGTTCACCGCCACATCGCCCAGATCGGCCATGTTCAGACTGTCAAAAGGCGCCGCCCCGGTCTGCAGGTTATAGGGCCGGATCATCGCGCTTTCGGCGCGCAATTGCTTGGGGCCAAACCGCGTGCCCGAACGCCATGAGGTGCCGTGATCCATCGGGATGCCGATAAACCCCACATCCAGCCCCTCGGCGGTTTCGGCCGCCGGCAGGCGCATGAAGGTCTGAAGCCCCGAAAACCGCGCCAGGTCATTTCCGGAAACAGGTTGGTTCGGCATCGCTCAGCCCCTTCTTGTCCAGCCCCATAAACAGATCATCTCGGTCAATATATGCGCCCCGGCAATCGCGGTGATCCCCGTGGGGTCAAAGGGCGGCGACACTTCAACGACATCGCCCCCGATCAGGTTTATCCCAGCGATATCGCGCAGGATCGCGGCGGTCTGACCACTGCTCAGCCCGCCCCAGACCGGGGTGCCGGTGCCGGGCGCGAAGGCCGGGTCCAGCGCATCGATATCGAAACTCAGGTAAACCGGCCCCTGCCCCAGAATATCGCGCAGCCGCGCCGCCACGGCGCCGGGCGCGGCCTCATGCACCGCGCGCGCGTCGATGACGTTCATGCCCAGCCCATCGGCCACCACCGTGCGGATACCCACCTGAGCCGAGCGTGCGGGCTCGATCAGCCCCTCCTTGACCGCCTTATAGACAAAGGTTCCGTGATCCACCCGCGCCACCTCGTCATCGGGCCAGCAATCGCTATGGGCGTCAAACTGCAGCAAGGCCAGCGGGCCGTGACGCGCCACATGGGCCCGCAGCAGCGCCAGAGTGACCGAATGATCGCCGCCCATCGCAAAACAGGCCGCCCCCTGATCCAATATCGCCGCGCAATGGGCCTGCAGCACCTCGGGGAAGCCGGCGGGGCGGGCGTAATCGAAGGCCAGATCGCCATAATCGGCAATCGCCAGTTCGTTCAGCGGGTCAAACCCGTCCCAACCATAGGGCGGATCATAGACCTGCAGCGCCGACGCCTCGCGCATCGCCCTAGGGCCCAGCCGCGCGCCGGGCCTGTTGGTGACCGCCTGATCGAAAGGAACGCCGGTGATGGCAACATCCACCCCGCTCAAATCCTTGGTATAGCGCCGGCGCAGAAACGACAGTGCGCCGCCAAATGTGTTTTCCGCCGAGCCGCCTTTCAACGCGCGCCGCGTAAAGGCGCCATCGACGTCATCCTGTGCATCTTTCAGTGCCATTTTTACAGAGCTCCGGGCCTCTGGTGGTCAAACCGGCTGGGCGCGTTCAACGACCCGCGCAAAGAACGAGGCCCCCACCGGCGCCACGCTGTCATTGAAATCATAGGCCGGGTGGTGCAGGCCCGCCCCCTCGCCCTGCCCCAGAAACAGATAGGCGCCCGGGCGGCTTTGCAGCATATAGGAAAAATCCTCGGCCCCCATTTCGCGCCCGGCATTGTCGATCACCGCCGCCTCGCCCGCGATCTCGCGCGCGACATCGGCGGCAAAGCCGGCCTTTTCGGCGTCATTGACC
>JASBSV010000031.1 GCA_030148745.1 Paracoccaceae bacterium | reverse complement strand
CGCGAAAGCTTTCGCACCTATGTCCGCGCGATGCTGCCGCCCGATTGCGAGGTGACATTCAAACCCCACGGCGCCTCGCCCGCCTCGCAAATGTCCACCGATGATCCGGCCTTTGAAAAGGCCCGCGCCGCCCTCTCCGACGAATGGCCCAACCCGGCCGCCTATGTCGGCTGCGGCGGCTCGATCCCAATAGCGGGGTATTTCAGGAATATCCTCGATATGGACGCGATGCTGATCGGCTTTGGCAAGGACGACGATCAGATCCATTCACCCAATGAAAAATACGATCTGTCCAGCTTTCACAAAGGCATCCGCAGCTGGGCGCGCATTCTCGATGCGCTCAGCCGCTGAACCGCGCCGCGCCGGCCGCTTCCATTTGGCAAAAATATCCAGATCCCGAAGCGGCCACAGGCGCCGGCGCTGATCGGGCGCCTGACATAAGACGGCCCGCCAAGGCGGCCCAGGCAGGGCAGCTGCGATAGTGTAATCCAAGGAAAAAGTGGCGCGGTTGACGGGGCTCGAACCCGCGACCCCCGGCGTGACAGGCCGGTACTCTAACCAGCTGAGCTACAACCGCGCATCGCACGGGGCGCATCATCGGGACAGGGCAGTGGTGGCGCGGTTGACGGGACTCGAACCCGCGACCCCCGGCGTGACAGGCCGGTACTCTAACCAACTGAGCTACAACCGCTCACTGCCCGCCCGGGACAGGCCCCAAGCGTGAGGTGCCTTCTAAGCCCGCCTGCCACCCCCGTCAAGCAGCCTGAGCCCCTCAATTGCACCCTTGTGCATGATTTCTTGCGCCGCGGCCACGCCGGCCCGGAAAAGCTCCTTTAATTGACCTATGACAAAGACGCTGCAGCGCGGCAATGCGCATAAGGAAATCACCGACCGGGCGCAGCAATACCGCCGCGCTCGAAGGGCGGCATTTCATTCAGAGGAGTGCTTGATATGACCATCAAGTCAATGTTCACCCCATCCGTAACAGGCCGGGACCAAAATCCCGATCAGCGCCGGCGCGCAATCCTGGGGGCGACCGCGACCGGGTCCGTTGCCCTTGCAGGTGCCGGCCTTTGGGGGACGGCGGCGCAGGCCGCAGGTGACAGCAGCCCCCTGACGGAAGCAGCGCAGCCTTTGGGCATTGCCACCGCCGATATCGACATCGCCGCCCTGCCCCGCGTCAAACAGACGCTTGTCGCCCCGCCCTTTGCCCCCGAGCACGAGCAGGTCGCCAGCGGCGGGCCAAAGATCGTCGAGGTCGAGATGACGATCATCGAAAAGATGATGCAGGTCGATCACGACGGCAATATGATCTGGGCCTTTACCTATAACGGCACGGTGCCCGGGCCGCTGATCATCTGTTATCTGGGCGATTACATCGAACTGACGCTGAAAAGCGCGCCCGAGAACATGCTTGAGCATAACATCGACTTTCACGCCTCGACCGGGGCGCTGGGGGGCGGCGGTCTGACCCATATTCAGCCGGGTGAAGAGGTGAAGCTGCGGTTTCGCGCCCTGAAACCGGGCACCTTTACCTATCACTGCGCGCCGGGGGCCGAGATGATCCCCTATCACGTCGTGCATGGGATGAACGGCGCGGTGATGGTTCTGCCGCGCGAGGGGCTGAAGGACAAAGAAGGCAAGCCGATCCGTTACGACAGGATCTTTTACATCGGCGAGCAGGATTATTACCTGCCCAAGGATGAGTATGGCCAATATATCCATTACGACAGCGCGCTCGAGGATTATTCGGATTCGCTGAACGCGATGCGCAAACTGGTCCCGACCCATGTGGTCTTCAACGGCGCCGAGGGCGCCCTGACGGGCGAGAATGCGCTAAAGGCCAAAGTGGGCGAGACGGTTCTGTTCATCCACAATCAGGCCAACCGCGACACACGCCCGCACCTGATCGGCGGGCACGGCGATTATGTCTGGGAGACCGGCGGCTTTGGCGACCCGCCCGCCACCGGCCTTGAGACATGGTTCATCCGCGGCGGCTCGGCCGGGGCGGCGATCTATACCTTCGTGCAGCCCGGCATCTATGCCTATGTCAATCACAACCTGATCGAGGCGGTGCTTCTGGGCGCGCTGGCCCATGTGAAGGTCGAGGGCGCCTGGGACAACAAGGTGATGGAGCAGGTCAAACCGCCGACGAAAATGTAGCGCGGCAGACGATTTAAGGCACTGGCGGGGCGTGCGGCCATGACACGTCCCGCCCTTTTTATCGCCCGTTTATGCCCGGCCCCACCGCTATCGCGCGGGCAGCGGCATATGTTCGCGATCATCGCCCGGCGGAAGCTGAAACCGGCCCTTTTGCCAGTCTTCGCGCCGCCATGCCTCTTTCGCCTCTTCGATCCGCTCTTTCGATGAGGCCACGAAATTCCACCAGATATAGCGCGGCCCCTCAAGCGTGGCGCCGCCCAGCAGCATCAGACGCGCCCCGGCGGGGCCGGCGCTGACACTGATCCGGTCGCCGGGGCGGAAAACCACCATCCGGCCCGCCTCGAAACTGTCGCCGGCGATCGCGACGCTGCCCGACATCACATAGATGCCGCGATCCTCGTGATCGTCAGGCAGGGGCAGCGCCGCGCCGGGCGCCAGATCGGCGTCGGCGTAAAACATCTCGGAGGCGGTTTCCACGGGCGCGGTCACGCCATAGGCCCGACCCAGAATCAGCCGCAGTGTCTTGCCCTGCCCCTCAAGCACCGGCAGATCGGCGCGCGCGGCGTGCTGAAAATCGGCGGGGCGGTCCTCGTGATCCTTTGGCAGGGCCACCCATGCCTGAATGCCGAACATCGACTGGGCTTTGCCGCGCATCTGCCCATCGGTACGCTCGGAATGGGTGATGCCATGGCCCGCAACCATCCAGTTGACCGCCCCTGGTTCGATCCACTGATCCGAGCCCAGACTGTCACGGTGATGGATCCGGCCCTGATAAAGATAGGTAACGGTCGCCAGACCGATATGGGGGTGCGGGCGCACATCGATCGACTGATCGCTCAACAGTTCCGCCGGGCCCATCTGATCGAAGAGGATAAAGGGGCCGACCATCTGCCGGCGGGGGGCTGGCAAGGCGCGGCGCACCTCGAAGCCGCCCAGATCGCGGACACGCGGCACGATAAGCGCGTCGATACTGTCGACATCGCTGCCGGTGGGAATCTGCGGGTCCAGCAAGGGGTTCCAGCTCATCATGCGTCCTTTCATCTTGCCGCACCAAGATAGGCGCCGGCACGCGGCAGGGGCAGTCGCACAGCCCCGCAGCCATTGTGCGGTGACGCACATAGCGCAGCAAGGGAAAGCACGGCGAACAAGCGCCGGACCCAGGCTCAAAGCATTGATTTATAGAAGGGAAATAGGATGGTGGGTGATGAGAGACTCGAACTCCCGACATCTTCGGTGTAAACGAAGCGCTCTACCAACTGAGCTAATCACCCGCCGCCGATTGCTTTATCCCGAGCGCCGGGGTTTTCACAACCCTTGGCGTGCATTTTTTGCCGCCAGGATGAAAATATTTCGCCGTCCCGCGAGATGAGAAATGGTGGGTGATAAGAGATTTGAACTCCTGACATCTTCGATGTGAACGAAGCGCTCTACCACTGAGCTAATCACCCGACCGGAGGCTCAATAGCCTTCCTTTGCGGGCACTGCAAGAGGATCGGCGCCGCTGGTGGCGGTATCGGCGCTATCGCCGCCGGTTTTGCCGCCCATCGCGCCCTCACCCGTGGTTTTTGCCTGCCGCAGACGGCAGTTAAGCACCGTGCCATTGGGCTTTTCGTTGCGGTTCTTGACCATCAGCTTGCCCAGCGGCTGCAGGTTCAGATCCTCGCCATCGGCAATCGCGCGGCCCAGAACGGTCAGCATTGCCTCGACTGCGGGTTTGACGTCTTTTTTCTTCATGCCCGAGGTTTCGACCACCCGCTCGATCAGTTCCTTTTTCTTCAGAACCGGGGCCGAGACGACCGGTTTGGGCGCCGAAACCACCGCCAGTGGCGTTTTGGGGGCAACGGCGGTCGCGGCGGCGCGTTTGGCGCGGCTTGCCGGGGCGGCGGCTTTGCTGGGTTTGGCTGGTTTGGCCGGTTTGCTGGCGGCGCTGGTTTTAGCGGGTTTAACCGCCTTCGCCGTGGCGGCGGATTTGGCCGATTTACGGGGGGTTGTTTTCTTTACCATTCACTCTTTCCTGACTGCCCTGTCGTGCCGGCATTTCCGGCCCTCTTTGCAGTTTGATAACGGTTTTGGGCCGCCAAAGCCACCGCAGTGCCACACCGCCCGCCAAAAAACCCCATAAAAAAGGCCCGCCAGTTGCGGCGGGCCTTCGGTATTGTGGCGCGGGGCCTTCGGCGATCAATGCGCCCGGGCGGTGCCTTCGTCATTGCCCGACGACAGCGCGGCCTTGACGGCGGCGGCTTCCTCGGCGGCCTCTTCGGCGGCCTGATCCCATTCAATCGGCTCGGGCTGGCGCACCAGCGCGTGTTTGAGCACGTCCGAGACATGGGCAACCGGAATGATGGTCAGCCCCTCTTTGACGTTATCGGGGATCTCGGGCAGGTCCTTGGCATTCTCCTGCGGGATCAGCACGGTCTTGATACCGCCCCGCAGCGCCGCCAGCAGCTTTTCCTTCAGCCCGCCGATGGCCAGAGCATTACCGCGCAGCGTCACCTCGCCGGTCATGGCGATGTCCTTTTTCACCGGAATACCGGTAAGGACCGACACGATCGAGGTCACCATGGCCAGACCGGCCGAGGGGCCATCCTTGGGGGTGGCGCCTTCGGGGACGTGGACGTGGATGTCGATCTTGTCGAAAGTGCGCGGTTTCACCCCGATCGAAGGGCTGATCGAGCGCACATAGCTTGACGCCGCATCGATGCTTTCCTTCATCACATCACCCAGTTTGCCGGTGGTCTTCATCCGGCCCTTGCCGGGCAGGCGCAAAGCCTCGATCGACAAAAGATCACCGCCAACAGAGGTCCAGGCAAGCCCGGTGACGACGCCGACCTGATCGTCGGCTTCGGCCAGACCATAGCGATAGCGTTTGACGCCCAGATATTCCTCAAGCAGATCGGGCGTGATAACGACCTTATCCTCCTGCTTGCGCACGATCTTGGTCACCGCCTTGCGGGCCAGTTTGGCGATCTCACGCTCAAGGTTCCGCACACCTGCCTCGCGCGTGTAGGTGCGAATGATCTCTTTCAGCGCCTCATCGGTGATCGAAAACTCGTCCTTTTTCAGGCCGTGGTTCTTGGTCTGTTTGGCGATCAGATGCTGTTTGGCGATCTCTTGCTTTTCGTCCTCGGTATAGCCGGCCAGCGGAATGATCTCCATCCGGTCCAGCAGCGGCCCGGGCATGTTGTAAGAGTTCGCCGTGGTCAGGAACATCACGTTCGAGAGGTCATATTCGACCTCAAGGTAGTGATCGACAAAGGTCGAGTTCTGTTCAGGATCAAGCACTTCCAGCATCGCCGACGCCGGATCGCCACGGAAATCCTGACCCATCTTGTCGATCTCGTCGAGAAGGATCAGCGGGTTCGTGGTTTTCGCCTTTTTCAGCGCCTGAATGATCTTGCCGGGCATCGAGCCGATATAGGTCCGCCGGTGGCCGCGAATTTCGGATTCGTCGCGCACACCGCCAAGCGAAATGCGGATAAATTCGCGCCCCGTGGCTTTGGCAACCGATTTGCCAAGGCTGGTCTTACCCACGCCCGGAGGGCCCACAAGGCACAGGATCGGGCCCTTGAGCTTTTTCGAGCGTTGCTGAACCGCCAGATATTCGACGATGCGTTCCTTGACCTTTTCAAGGCCATAGTGATCGTCATCCAGAATGGTTTCGGCGCGCGAAAGATCCTTTTTCACACGGCTGCGCGTGCCCCACGGGATCGACAGCATCCAGTCAAGGTAGTTGCGCACCACGGTCGCCTCGGCGCTCATCGGCGACATGTTTTTCAGCTTCTTGATCTCATTATCGGCCTTTTCGCGGGCCTCTTTCGAAAGCTTGGTGTCAGCGATACGCGCCTCAAGCTCGGCCACTTCGTTCTGGCCTTCCTCGCCGTCGCCCAGCTCCTTCTGGATCGCCTTCATCTGTTCGTTCAGATAGTATTCGCGCTGCGTGCGCTCCATCTGCGATTTGACGCGGGTCTTGATCTTTTTCTCGACCTGCAGA
>JASBSV010000019.1 GCA_030148745.1 Paracoccaceae bacterium | reverse complement strand
GTTGGCAGATCGTTGCGGTATTGGGCATAGACCCGCGCCAGCGGCGCCGTCAGATCATAACGCAGCGCCACCCAGCCGCTGTCATCCTCCTGCCAGGCAAAGACGCCCTCATTGGGGCGGTCCACATCAGGCAGGAACTTGCCCAGCGCCTCGACCGTCTCAACCGCCGAGGTTTCCAGCGCATCAAACCCATAGCGGTGATAAACCTCGGCGATCTGCCCAAGCATCGCCGTTCGTTCGGCAACATCGCCGCCGAAGTAGTCGCGAAAGCCTTTGGGCGTTTCCGCCTTTGGCCGGGGTTGTTTTTTCACTTTGGCCATGCGCCGCCCTCCGTTCCCGCGCGGTTTAGCCGAGGCGCGTCATAGGGGCAACTCGGTCGTGTATCTTTGACGTGCAAAGGCGCGCGCGCGCAAACCGATTTCCATGACCGACCGCTCTGTGCTAGAGGCCGGGACATGAACGACGATCCGCAAATATCGCTTGAAACCCGCATCGCCCATCTTGAGCGTCTGGTCGATGATCTGTCCGATGTCGTGGCCCGTCAGGACAAGGAAATCCGCGCATTGACGGGCCGGCTGAAGATCTTGCTGGAGCGCGAGGCCGAGCGCGAGCTTGCAAATCCCGAAAGCGTCACGCTGGGCAATCAGAAACCGCCGCATTGGTGATCGCGCGGGCGCCAGCACGCAGCGGGCGCGGGTTGGCTAGATTTCCTCAACCGTGATCACACCACCCAGCGATTTGATCGCCCCCTTGATCTGTGGCGTGACCGGAAATTCCTGACCCAGATCAATCTCGACCTCGCCCGGCAGTTGCGGGTCCATCAGGCAGAAATTCACCGGGCCGCGGGCGCGCACCTTGGCATCTTTGGCCGCTCGTTCCAAAAGTGATGAGACAACATCGATTGCCGACGGATCATCCAAAAAAACTTTCAGACCCATACCGCCCGCGCCCATGACCGCACTATCGATCGGCTGGATGCTGCGGGCCAGAAGTTTAAGCTGATCGCTTTCCATCGTTGCCTCGACCGTCAGCACCACGTTCGAGCCTGCTTCAAGGTGATCGCGCCCCGCCTCCAGCACATCCGAAAAGATCGTGACCTCATAAAGCCCGGTCGGGTCGGAAAGTTGCGCAAAGGCGAAACGGTTGCCGCGTGCCGATTTGCGTTCCTGCCGCCCGGCGACAGACCCGGCCATCTTGGCAATCGCCGGGCCGCGGTCGGCCTGAGCCGTTACCTCGGCCAGTGTCATCACGCCCTTGCGCTTGAGCGAGGTCATGTAATCGTCCAGCGGATGGCCTGACAGGTAAAAGCCGATTGCCTTATGCTCCTCGGCCAGCCGCTCGTTCGGCAGCCAGTCTTCGGCGACTGAAAGGCGCGGCTCTGGCAGGTCCTCACCCGCCTCGCCGAAAAGCGACACCTGAGACGAGGCGCGCTGTTCATGCACCGCCGCAGAATAGCTGACCAGCGCATCAAGGCTGTCAAAGACGCGCCGGCGATTTGGGTCAAGCTGATCGAAGGCGCCTGAACGGGCCAGCATCTCCATCGGGCGCTTGCCGATACGTTTCAGGTCAACTCGCCGGGCAAAATCGAAAAGCGTGGCAAAGGGCCGGTCGCCGCGACCCTGCGCGATCAGGCCCATCGCGTCCACACCGACGTTTTTCAGTGCGCCCAAAGCATAGACGATGCGCCCGTCATCGACACTGAACATCGGCTGCGAGCGGTTGACGCAAGGGGGAATGATCTCGATCTCAAGCTTGCGCCGCACCTCTTCGGCATAGACGGCAAGCTTGTCGGTCAGATGCAAATCGCAGTTCATCACACCGGCCATAAACTCGACCGGGTAATTGGCCTTCAGCCATGCGGTCTGATAGCTGACAACGGCATAGGCGGCGGCGTGCGATTTGTTGAAGCCGTAGTTGGCAAATTTGTCCAGAAGGTTCCAGACCTCGGTCGCCTTGGCCTTGTCGACACCGTTCTTTGCCGCCCCCCCAAGGAACTTGGGGCGCTCGGCATCCATCGCCGCCTGAATCTTTTTACCCATCGCCCGGCGCAAAAGGTCGGCGCCGCCCAGAGAATAGCCTGCCATCTCTTGGGCGATCTGCATAACCTGTTCCTGATAAACGATAATCCCCTGAGTTTCGTCCAGAATATGGTCAATCGTCGGGTGCAGGTTTTCGCGCTCTTTCAGGCCATTCTTGACCTCGCAAAAGGTCGGGATGTTTTCCATCGGTCCGGGCCGGTAAAGCGCCACCAGCGCGATGATATCCTCGATACAGGTGGGTTTCATGCGCTTGAGCGCATCCATCATGCCCGAGCTTTCAACCTGAAACACCGCAACCGTTTTGGCCGCCGCATAAAGCTGATAGGTCTTTTCGTCGTCCAGCGGGATCGCACCGATATCAATATCAACCCCGCGATCCTTCAGAAGGTTCAGGGCGTTCTGAATGATGGTCAGCGTTTTAAGGCCCAGAAAGTCGAATTTCACCAGACCCGCCTGCTCGACCCATTTCATGTTGAACTGGGTCGCCGGCATGTCCGAGCGGGGATCCTGATAAAGCGGCACAAGCCGGTCCAGCGGCCGGTCGCCGATGACAACGCCCGCGGCATGGGTGGATGCATTCCGCAGCAACCCTTCGACCTGCTGGCCATAGGTCAACAGACGCTCCACGACTTCTTCTGCCTTGGCCTCTTCGCGCAGTCGCGGCTCATCGGCCAGCGCCTTTTCGATGCTGACCGGTTTGACCCCCTCGACCGGGATCATCTTGGACAGACGGTCCACTTGCCCATATGGCATTTGCAGAACCCGGCCGATGTCGCGCACCGCCGCCTTGGACAAAAGCGCGCCAAAGGTGATGATCTGGCCCACCTTGTCGCGCCCGTATTTCTGCTGAACGTAACGGATCACTTCCTCTCGGCGGTCCATGCAGAAATCAATGTCGAAGTCAGGCATCGACACACGCTCGGGGTTCAGGAAGCGTTCAAACAGCAGGCTATATCGCAGCGGATCCAGATCGGTGATCGTCAGCGCATAGGCCACAAGGCTGCCCGCGCCCGAGCCGCGACCCGGCCCGACGGGGATATCGTGGTCCTTGGCCCATTTGATGAAATCGGCAACGATCAGGAAATAGCCGGGAAACCCCATGCCTTCGATGATGCCCAGCTCAAATTCCAGCCGCTTTTCATATTCCTCGACCGGGGCCGCATGGGGAATGACGGCCAGACGCGCGGCAAGGCCTTCCTTGGCCTGACGGCGCAGCTCATCAACCTCGTCATCGGCGAATTTCGGCAGGATCGGATCACGCCGCTGGGCCGCAAAGGCGCAGCGGCGGGCGATTTCAACTGTGTTTTCAATCGCCTCGGGCAGATCGGCAAATAGCGCTGCCATTTCCTCGCCCGTCTTGAAATAATGCTGCGGGGTCAGGCGGCGGCGCGGCTCCTGCTGATCGACATAGGCGCCATCGGCAATACAGATCAGCGCGTCATGCGCCTCATACATCTTTGCATCCGGGAAATAGACGTCATTGGTCGCCACCAGTGGCAGACCCAGCTCATAGGCCCATTCGACGAACCAGCGTTCGGTCGCAGTTTCCGCTTCGGGTCGGGCACCTCCTTCGCCCGGATGGCGCTGCAACTCGACATAAAGACGGTCGCCATAGATCGCCGCCAGACGTTCAAGAAGCGCGCGCGCCTTGGGTTTCTGCCCCGCAAGAATCAGCCGTCCCAATGGCCCGTCCGGCCCGCCGGTCAGACAAATCAGTCCTTCGGCGCCAGCCTCGAGATCGGCCAGTGACACCTCGGGAAGGGCGCCGCCCTTGTCGAGATAAAGCGCCGAATTGAGCCGGAGCAGATTGAGGTATCCCGTCTCGTTCTGCGCCAGAAGCACCAGCGGCGCGGGCGGCTTGGCGCGTTCACCCGGGGCCGGTGGATCATAGTTCAGATCGACCTGACACCCTAAAATCGGCTGCACCCCCTGATCGGCGGCGCTGACCGAAAATTCCAATGCAGCAAACATGTTATTGGTGTCGGTCACCGCAACGGCGGGCATTGCCGCAGCGCGGCAAAGCGCAGGAAGCTTTTTCAGCCGAACCGCCCCTTCCAAAAGCGAATATTCGCTGTGAAGGCGCAGGTGAATGAATCGCGGGGACTGGGTCATCGCCCAAGGATAGGGCCTTGCCTGCGGCTGCGAAAGCCGGAAAAGCCAACGATTAAAACTCTTGCCAAGATCGATTCTAAAAGCTTACGCTATCCGACAGTGCCGACATGCCCCCGCTTTACGCCGCATCGGGCGGGCGCATAAGATGTCGGAATGCAGAGAAGGCGGCGAGAACACATATGGTCGACATTGCGTTTCTTCTGAACGGAGACGCCGTGCGCTTGTCTGATACACCGCCAACGCGCACTTTGTTGGATTGGCTGCGAGAAAACCGCGGTCTCACCGGAACAAAAGAAGGATGTAACGAAGGCGACTGCGGCGCCTGCACGGTCATGGTGACCGATGCCGACGGCACGTCGCGGGCGCTCAATTCCTGCATTCTTTTTCTGCCGCAGCTTCACGGCAAGGCGGTACGCACCGTCGAAGGCATCAGTGGGCCGGACGGAACGCTGCACCCTGTGCAGCAGGCAATGATCGACCATCACGGCAGCCAATGCGGTTTTTGCACGCCGGGGTTTGTCGTTTCCATGGCCGTGGCTCATAAAAATGGCCGCAGCGATCATGACGATCAGCTTGCCGGCAATCTCTGCCGCTGCACAGGCTATGCACCGATCATCAGGGCGGCTCACGCGGCCGCGGATGAGCCGGTGCCCGAATGGATGGATGACCACCCCGCCGTGGCAGAGGCACAACCCCTGCCCTTCGCGCCCGAAACGGCCGACGAACTGGCCGCTTGGTATGAGGCCAACCCGGACGCCACGCTGATCGGCGGGGCCACGGATGTCGGGCTTTGGGTGACCAAGGCGCTCAGGGATCTGGGGCCAGTGGCCTTTCTGAACCGATGCGCCGATCTGCAAAAGACCGAGTTGACAGATACCGAAATTCGCATCGGCGCGGGCGTCACGATGAGTGATGTCGGAACGCTGATGCAGGACCATCACCCCGCCTTTGCCGAGATGATCCGGCGCTACGGGTCGGTTCAGGTGCGCAACGCCGCAACCATCGGCGGCAACATCGCCAATGGCTCGCCCATCGGGGATGGGCCGCCGGCGCTGATCGCGCTGAATGCCCGCCTGATCCTGCGCAAGAGCGACAGCCACCGCGAGATCGCGCTTGAGGATTTCTTTATCGAATATGGCCGTCAGGACCGCAGCCCGGGCGAATTTGTCGAGGCTATCGTCATCCCCAGACAAAAGGACACGCTTGATGTCTACAAGCTGTCCAAACGATTCGATCAGGATATCTCGGCCGTTTGCGGCGCTTTCAACATCGTGGTCGAGGATGATCGCGTTACCTCGGCCCGCATTGCCTTTGGCGGCATGGCCGGCACGCCAAAACGCGCGCGGGCAGTGGAACAGGCGCTGATCGGGGAAAGCTGGTGCGAGGATACCATACGCGCGGCCATGGCCCGTATGCCCGAAGAGTTTGAGCCGCTGTCGGATATGCGCGCGTCGGCCGAATACCGGATGATCAGCGCGCAGAACATGCTTTTGCGCTGTTTTTACAGCCGTCAGGGCATTGCCACAAATGTGCTGGAGGTAAGCCCATGAGCGTCGCCCGCCCCCTGCCCCATGACGCCGCCGCCCTGCATGTCGCCGGACAGGCCCGCTATGTCGATGACATTCCAACGCCCACAGGCACGCTGCATCTGGCCTTTGGCCTGTCGGATGTCGCCCATGCCCGGATTACCGCCATGGATCTGACGGCGGTGCGGCAGGCCGCGGGGGTCGTCGCGGTTCTGACCTGCGATGATCTGCCGGGGGCCAATGATGTCTCACCCTCGGTCCATGATGAGCCGCTTTTGGCGCAGGGCGAGGTGTTCTATCTTGGCCAGCCGCTGTTTCTGGTCGTGGCGACATCGCATCTGGCGGCGCGAAAGGCGGCGCGGCTGGGCCGGATTTCATATGACGAACGCCCCGCCATCCTGAGCATCGATCAGGCGATCGCGGCAGACAGCCGCTTCGAAGAAGGCCCGCGCATCTATTCCAAGGGAGAGCCGGAGCGCGCGCTTAAAGCTGCAGACCACAGGATCGAAGGGCAGATCGAAATCGGCGGTCAGGAGCATTTCTATCTGGAAGGACAGGCGGCACTGGCCCTGCCCCAGGAAAACGACGATATGATCGTCAATTGCTCGACCCAGCATCCCACCGAAATCCAGCACAAAGTGGCCGAGGCGCTGAACCTGCCGATGAATGCGGTGCGCGTTGAAACGCGCAGAATGGGCGGCGGCTTTGGCGGTAAGGAAAGCCAGGGCAACGCGCTGGCCGTGGCGACCGCAGTGGCCGCCCGGCTCACCGGACACGCCTGCAAGATGCGCTATGACCGCGACGACGACATGATGATCACCGGCAAGCGCCATGATTTCCGCATCGCCTACCGCGCTGGCTTTGACGATGAGGGGCGGATCGAAGGGATCGAGTTTACCCAATGGGCGCGATGCGGCTGGGCGCAGGATCTGTCGCTGCCGGTGGCCGACCGGGCCATGCTGCATGCCGATAACGCCTATCACCTGAAAGATGTGCGCATCGTCTCTCACCGGCTGAAAACCCATACTCAGTCGGCGACCGCCTTTCGCGGCTTTGGCGGGCCGCAGGGGATGCTGGGGATGGAACGGGTGATCGATCACATCGCCCACGAGCTGGGCCGCGATCCCCTAAACGTGCGGCGCGTCAATTACTACCGCGCGGCGGCGGCTGATGCGGGCGCCTCCGGCGGGAGTATTTCAGCAAAGAAGAATGACCGGGCGCCGCAATTGACGCCCTATCACATGCCGGTTGAGGATTTCATTCTGCATGAGATGACCGAGGCGCTGGCCGAGCGCGCCGATTACGGCGCAAGGCGGCATGCGGTTGCTGAGTGGAACGCGCACAACCGGGTGCTCAAGAAGGGCATCGCGCTGACGCCGGTGAAATTCGGGATCTCTTTCACCCTGACCCATCTTAATCAGGCCGGCGCTTTGGTGCATGTCTATCAGGACGGGTCGGTTCATATGAACCATGGCGGGACCGAAATGGGGCAGGGTCTGTTTCAGAAGGTGGCGCAGGTAGCAGCGGCGCGTTTCGCGGTCGATCCCGCGCTGGTAAAGATTACCGCGACGGATACGGCCAAGGTTCCCAATACCTCGGCCACGGCGGCCTCATCAGGCAGCGATCTAAACGGGATGGCGGTGAAGGCGGCCTGCGACACGATCCGTGACCGGATGGCCGCATTTCTGGCGCAAGAGCATCAGGTTGAAGCGGCAGACGTGGTTTTTGCCGACGGTGAGGTCCGCGTGGGCGGTGCTGTCTATACGTTTCAGGAGGCGGCCAAGCGGGCATATGAGGGGCGGGTGAGCCTTTCGGCCACCGGGTTTTACAAGACCCCGAAAGTGGCCTGGGACAGGATCCGGGGGGTCGGCCGGCCGTTCTTTTATTTTGCTTATGGCGTTGCAGTGAGCGAGGTGGTGCTGGACCGGATGACGGGCGAAAACCGCATTCTGCGTTGTGATATCCTGCATGATGCCGGTGCTTCGCTGAACCAGGCGATCGATATCGGTCAGATCGAAGGCGGTTATGTTCAGGGCGCCGGCTGGCTGACGACAGAAGAGCTTGTCTGGGACGATAAGGGCCGGCTGCGCACCCATGCGCCATCGACCTATAAGATCCCGGCGGCATCGGACCGGCCCGGGATATTCAATGTCGCGCTGTGGGACGGCGAGAACCGCGAGGAGACGATTTACCGGTCCAAAGCCGTGGGTGAGCCGCCGTTCATGCATGGGATTTCTGCCTTTCTGGCCTTGTCGGATGCGGTGGCGGCCTGCGGTGCGGGCTATCCCGACCTTCAGGCGCCAGCGACGGCGCAATCTGTTCTGCAGGCGATCCGCCGCGTTGAAGGCGACGGCTAGTGCTGGATCTGGATGCTCTCTCTGAGGCCGTTGAGGCATATGCCAAAGTCGTGCGGGTCGTGATCGCCGATCACAAGGGATCAACGCCGCGCGGGACCGGAACCGCGATGCTGGTCTTTGAAGAGGGGACATCCGGAACGATCGGCGGCGGGAACCTTGAGTATCTTGCGACAGGCCGGGCGCGCGAAATGCTGAGCCGGGGCGTTAAGCGGAGCCTGCATCGGCAGGCCCTTGGCCCGTCTCTCAAGCAATGCTGCGGCGGCGCCGTTACGCTGGTGAGTGAGATTTTCACACCGCAGGCCCTTGCCGCCCTGCGCCAGGAATTGGGCAACGCCGGGTCCTGGGCGCGGCCGGTTGAGCCCGAGGCCGGCCCATTGCCGAAAGCGCTGCAAAACGCGATGGCACGGGCGCAGGACAAAAATGAGCCAATACGCACACGGCTGACCGGCGGCTGGCTGATGGAGCCGGTGGCGGCATCGCGCCAGCCGGTCTTTATTTATGGTGCGGGCCACGTGGGCCGGGCGTTGGCCGAGGTTCTGGCCCCACTGGGGCAGCTCGCGGTGACGCTGGTGGATGCGCGGCAGGAGCGGTTCGAAGACGTGCCGGTCGAGATAGCCCAATGCCATACCAGCAAATCGGCCGAGGTTATGGCGGCGGCGGGTCCCGGTGCCATTCATATTATCATGACGCCCGAACACGACTTTGACCTTGAACTCTGCCATCAGCTTTTGAAACAGGAGTTCGCGCTTGGCGGGCTGATCGGGTCAGCGACGAAATGGGCGCGATTTCGAAGCCGGCTGGCCGCGCTTGGTCATTCCGAAAGCGATATCAGCCGGATTTCCTGCCCAATCGGGGATCCGGCGCTTGGAAAACATCCTCAGGCCATTGCAATAGGCGTTGCGGCGGCACTTTTGACAGGGAGAATGGCGGTATGACATCGGGGGGAGCGACATGACGGGCGACCAGCCACTTTTGAAGCTGGAGGGGCTGACCAAGGCCTATCCGGGGGTGATCGCCAATGATCACGTCTCGTTCGAGGTTCAGCCCGGCGAGGTGCATGCGCTTTTGGGCGAGAATGGCGCCGGAAAATCGACCCTGGTCAAGATGATCTATGGGCTGGTGCGCCCGGACGCCGGGCAAATGCATCTGAACGGTGAGCGCTTTGAGCCGCATGAGCCGCGCGCGGCGCGCGCCTTGGGCGTCGCGATGGTGTTTCAGCATTTTTCACTGTTCGAGGCGCTCAATGTCGCCGAAAACATCGCCTTGGGGATGGAAAACCCGCCAGCCCAGCGCGATCTGGCGGCCCGGATCACCGAGGTCAGCGAAACCTATGGCCTGCCGCTTGATCCCGCGCGACTGGTTGGTGATCTTTCCGCCGGGGAGCGTCAGCGGGTGGAGATCATCCGTTGCCTGCTGCAGGACCCCAAGCTTTTGATCATGGATGAACCAACCAGCGTGCTGACCCCTCAGGAGGTCGAGATCCTGTTTGAGACATTGCGCAAGCTTTCGGCCGAAGGAACGGCTATTCTCTATATTTCTCATAAGCTTGAAGAGATCAGGTCACTTTGCGAGGGGGCCACGATCCTGCGGCTAGGCAAGGTGGTGGCCACCTGCAACCCGCGCGAGAAATCGGCGCGCGAGCTGGCCGAGCTGATGGTCGGGCAAACCCTGCACCAACCCGAACGCAGCCGCGCCGAGCTGGGCGAGGTCATGCTTGAGGTGAACGGCCTGACGCTGCCGCCGGCAACGCCCTTTGGCACCACGTTGCATGATATCAACCTGTCGGTTCGTTCGGGCGAGGTTCTGGGCATCGGCGGCGTCGCCGGCAACGGGCAGGATGAATTGCTGGCCGCGCTCTCCGGCGAGGTGACAGGCACTGGTCAGGCCATTCGCATGAAAGGCCAGCCGGTCGGCGATCTTGGACCGAATGAGCGGCGTGCGCTGGGCCTTCTGGCGGCGCCGGAGGAGCGGCTCGGCCATGCCGCGGCGCCTGATATGAGCCTGACAGAAAACGCGCTTTTGACAGGCTGGGTGCGCGAAGGTCTGAGCAATCGCGGCTTTCTGAACTGGCCGAAAACCCGCCAGTTCGCGGAGCGTATCATTGCCGAATTCGATGTGCGCACGCCGGGGCCGCAGAATGCGGCGCGCGCGCTTTCGGGCGGCAATCTGCAAAAATTTGTCATCGGGCGCGAGATCCTTCAGCGACCAGATGTGCTTGTGATCAATCAGCCGACCTGGGGTGTTGACGCCTCGGCCGCAGCCGCGATCCGGCAGGCGCTGCTGGATCTCGCCGCTTCCGGGGCGGCGGTGATCTGTATCAGTCAGGATCTCGATGAGCTGATGGAAATTTCGGATAATTTCGCCGCCCTGAACGCGGGGCGCCTGACGCCGGCACGGCCCGCAAGCGGGCTGACTGTTGACGAGATCGGCCTGATGATGGGCGGCGCACATGATATGGAGGTAGCGCATGTGGATGTCTGAAACCGGCCGGTGCCGACCACGCGCGGCGGCAATCAATTGTTCGCCACAGTCCTGCTTGTACAAGGATGACAAGGCGTGATCCGGCTTGAAAAACGGCCCGCGCCTTCGCGACTGTGGACGGCAACGACACCGCTGCTGGCGGTGCTTTTGACGATGATCGCCGGCGGGCTGATGTTCGCGATGCTGGGCAAGCCGCCGTTCGAAGCGATCCGCACGATCTTTTGGGACCCGCTTTTTGGTGAGTTCGCCTATTACTTCCGGCCTCAGCTTCTGGTGAAGGCCGGGCCGCTGATCCTGATCGCGATCGGGCTCTCGCTGGGATTTCGGGCGGGGATATGGAATATCGGTGCCGAAGGGCAATATATCATCGGCGCGCTTGTGGGCGGGGGCCTGGGCCTGGCGGTTTACCCCAGCGACAGCATCTTCCTTTTTCCGTTGATGGTCATCGCCGGCGCGCTTGGCGGGTTTTTATGGGCGATGATACCGGCGCTTTTGCGCACGGCATTTCGCACCAATGAAATCCTCGTTTCGCTTCTGCTGGTCTATGTCGCCGAAAACCTGATGGCGTCCATGGCGCTTGGGCTTTTGCGCAATCCCGATGGCGCCGGGTTTCCCGGCAGCCGAAATTTTCAGGACTATCCGGCGGCCTTCAACGAAGAGCTGATCGCCGGCGCCGGTGTTCACTGGGGCGTCGTCGCCGCCATTATTGCGGTGATTTTCGCCTATATCCTGCTCCAGCGGCACATGCTGGGCTTTCAGATCAAACTGACAGGACAATCGCCGCGCGCTGCGGTCTTCGGCGGGGTCAGCCCTAACCGGCTGATCATTTTCTGCCTGGGGGTATCGGGCACACTGGCCGGGCTTGCTGGCCTTTTTGAGGTGACTGGGCCCGCCGGTCAGATCACCACCGACTTTAATCAGGGATATGGCTTTACCGCCATCATCGTGGCCTTTCTTGGCCGGCTGCATCCGGTCGGCATCCTGCTGGCCGGCCTTTTGATGGCCCTGACCTATATCGGGGGGGATGCCGCACAGTTGAACCTTGGCCTTCCTTCGGCCGCCATTCAGGCGTTTCAGGGAATGCTCCTGTTTTTCCTTCTGGGGGTTGATGTCTTGTCGAACTTTCGTATCCGAATTGGCAAAGGGGAGGTCGCATAATGGATCTGTCAGCGATCAACTGGCTACTGCTTCTGGCCTCGCTCATGGTTGCCTCGACCCCCATTCTTCTGGCCGCGATAGGCGAGCTGGTGGTCGAAAAGGCCGGCGTTCTGAACCTTGGGGTCGAGGGGATGATGATCACCGGCGCCATCTCAGGCTTCGCCATCGCGGTTGAAACCCAAAGCCCGCTTCTGGGCTTTGTCGCTGCGGCCATCGGGGGGGCGGTTCTGGCGCTTCTGTTTGGGTTTCTTACCCAGGTTTTGCTGTCCAATCAGGTCGCAACCGGCCTTGCGCTGACGCTGTTCGGCCTTGGCCTGTCATCGCTTCTGGGACAGAGTTATATCGGCATCAAGCCGCCGCTGACCGGGATGATCGATATCCCCTTTCTTGCCGATCTTCCGATCCTCGGGACGATTTTCTTTCGCCACGATCTGATGGTCTATATCTCGCTCTTGATCGTCGTCGCCGTTTGGTTTTTGCTAAAATATACCCGCATCGGGCTGATCCTGCGGGCGGTTGGCGAAAACCATGATGCCGCCCATGCGCTGGGGTACAAGGTTGTGCGCATCCGTCTGATGGCAATTGCCTTTGGCGGCGCCTGCGCGGGGCTTGGCGGGGCCTATCTTTCGCTGATCCGGGTTCCGCAATGGACCGAAGGGATGACTGCCGGCGCGGGCTGGATCGCCCTTGCCATCGTCGTCTTTGCATCGTGGAAACCGGGGCGCGTTATCCTTGGTGCCTATCTTTTTGGCGGGGTGACCGTTTTGCAGCTAAACTTGCAGGCGGCCGGACTTGCGATCCCGGTCGAGTACTTGTCCATGTCACCATATCTGATAACCATCCTCGTGCTGGTCATCATGTCCGCCGACAGATCGCGCACCGCTCTTAACGCACCGGCCTGTCTGGGCCGGTCATTCCACGCCTCAAGTTGAGGCATAACAAACCCGGGGGGAACAACCCCCCTGCCTTTTAACAGGGAGACAACTAATGAAACTCAAAACCATTCTGACCGGGGCCGCGCTGGCTCTTGGGCTTGCGGGCGCTGCCGTTGCCGGCAGCCACGGCAAGACCAAAGTCGGCTTTGTCTACGTCGGGCCCATCGGCGACGGCGGCTGGACCTACGAGCATAACCGCGGCCGTCTGGCGGTCGAAAAGGCCTTTGGAGACAAGGTTGAAACCACCTATATCGAAAACGTCCCCGAAGGCCCCGACGCCGAGCGTGTGATGACGCAGATGGCGCTTAAGGGCGTGGACCTGATCTTTACCACCTCCTTTGGGTATATGGACGCCACGATCAATGTGGCCAAGAAATTCCCCAAGGTGAAATTCGAACATGCCACCGGCTATAAGCGCGCCGACAACGTCGGCACCTATTCGGCACGTTTCTACGAAGGCCGCGCCGTGCAGGGCCTGATCGCCGGTCGCATGACCAAGACCAACACCATCGGCTACATCGCCTCCTTTCCGATCCCCGAGGTTATCCGCGGCATCAACTCCTCCTATCTTCACGCCAAGAAGGTCAATCCGAACGTCGATTTCAAAGTCGTCTGGGTCTACACTTGGTTTGACCCCGCCAAAGAGGCTGACGCCGCCAAGGTTCTGATCGAACAGGGCGCCGATGTGATCCTGCAGCACACCGATTCCACCGCGCCGCTTGCCGTCGCAGCCGCAACCGACAACGTCATCGGCTTTGGTCAGGCATCGGACATGGCAGAATATGCCAACGGGCCGCGCGTTTCCTCGATCATCGACAACTGGGGCCCGTATTACGTCGCCCGCACCAAGGCGGTCATGGATGGCACCTGGAAAAGCGACGACACATGGGACGGCATTGGCGCCGGTATGGTGAAAATCGGCGAAATGACTGATCGCATCCCCGCCGATGTTCAGGCCGAGGCCAAGGCGCTTGAGGCAAAAATCGCCTCGGGCGAATACAAGCCCTTCACCGGCCCGATCAACAAGCAGGACGGCTCTGTCTGGCTTGCCGCCGGTGAAACGGCCGACGACGGAACGCTGGCTGGCATGAACTTCTATGTCGAAGGCCTCAAGGGCGATATCCCGAAGTAAGCCGCGCAGCACCGGATAGCCGCCTGAGCGGTAAAAGAAGATACCAAGGCCCCGAAGCTTGCTTCGGGGCCTTTTCCTTTGGATAAACCCGTGCCACGCTGGCGCCATGACGCAAGATCTCACAACCCCCGACAAGAGCACAGTTTCCCGGTTTGCCTTTGGCACGATGCAATGGGGCGGAGGCGCCGATGAAAGCGCCGCGCGCGCCATGTACAGCGCCTGCCGCGAGGCCGGGATCAATCATTTCGATACCGCCTTCGTTTATACGGACGGTGCCTCGGAGACACTTTTGGGCAAGATCGCCGCCCCCGACCGTGACCAGCTTTTTATTGCCTCAAAGGTTGGCTATGTCGGCGGCGCCGGCCGCGAGGTCATACATCGCCAGTTTGACCAGTCCCGGCAGAGGCTTGGTTTCGACACCCTTGATCTTCTTTACCTTCACCGCTGGGACAATGACACGGCGCTTGAAGAAACCTTTCACACGATGGCCAAACTGCAATCTGACGGGCTGATCCGGCATATCGGTGTTTCCAATTACGCAGCTTGGCAGGTGATGAAGGCCGAAGCCGTCGCAGCCCGTTTCGGAACCCGTATCGATTTTGTTCAACCGATGCTGAATTTGGTCAAGCGTCAGGCCGAGGTCGAGATCCTGCCGATGGCCGCCGCCGAGGGTATCGAAGTGGCCAGCTATTCGCCCTTGGGCGGCGGCCTTCTGACCGGCAAATATACCGCCGATGCAGCCAGCGGGCGCCTTGCAACCGATAAGCGCTACAAAGCGCGATATGGCCCGGCGTGGATGCATGAGGCCGCCGCCGGTCTGGCAAGGATCGCGGCCCGAGAAGGACTTGCACCGGCAACGCTGGCCATTGCATGGCTGGCACGGCACGCACCGCAGGTCCGGCCGATCCTGTCTGCGCGCACCGCCGATCAACTGACGGCCTCGCTTGACGGCATGACATTGACGCTTTCGGACCGGCTGTTCGAGGAGATCAGCGCATTGTCGCATGATCCCGCCCCCGCAACCGACAGGCTGGAGGAAGAGTGAGCGATGTCGTCATAATCGGCGGCGGCATTGCCGGCATTTCAGCCGCGGCCGAGCTTGCCCCCCACGCCTCTGTCACCGTGATCGAGGCCGAAGATGCATTGGCCTATCACGCATCGGGACGCTCGGCTGCGATGTTTCTGCAGGATTACGGCAACGCAACGGTGCGCGAGCTGAACCGGGCGGGGGCTGCGTTCTTGCATGAGGCCGGGGTTCTGAGCCCGCGCGGCATGATGATGCTCGCCCGCAGCGATGAGAGCGAAGGTTTCGAGGCCGAATTCCCGGCGCTTGGCCTGCATGAGATCACGATGGACGAGGCCCGTGGCCGGGTGCCCATCCTTGCCCCGCAGGTTACCCGGGCCGCCACGCGGGACGATGTTTTTGACCTCGACACCGACATGCTGATCCAGAGGTTTCGCCGCAGCGCACTGGACAATGGCGCGGAAATCCTTACCGGCGCGCGGGCCACGAAAATCACCCATCGCAGCGATGGCTGGCATATCGAAACCGCCAAAGGGCCCCACCGCGCCAACACCCTGATCAACGCCGCTGGCGCCTGGGCCGATCAGGTGGCGGCGATGGCCGGGCTGGACGGGATAGGCCTTCAGCCCTATCGCCGCTCGATGGCCCGGATCCCGGCGCCCGGTGGGCATGACGTCAGTGGCTGGCCCTTCATGGATGGTGTGGGCGAGACATGGTATGCAAAGCCCGACGCCGGCAAACTGATCGTCTCGCCCGCCGACGAAGACCCGATGAGCCCGTTTGACGCATGGCCCGACGATATGGTCATCGCCGAAGGCCTGGCCCGCTGGGAGGAAATGGTGACAACGCCGGTGACACGGGTAGAAACAACATGGGCCGGGCTGCGCAGTTTTGCGCCTGACCGGGCGCTGGTCATCGGGCGCGACAGCGCGCAGCCGGCGTTCTTCTGGCTCGCCGCTCAGGGCGGCTATGGGTTTCAGACCTCGCCGGCGGCGGCGCGGCTGACCCGCGCCCTGATCACCGGCGAAACGCCCGAGTTGGACGGCGCCACCGTCGCCGCCCTCAGCCCGCAGCGCTTTAGCGCTTAGCCGTCCACCCGGATCGCGGCGTTCTTGGGGTCATAGGGGCTGTCCTGGGTCACTTCGGCGTCCCACAGCTTGTCAAACATCCTGACCTTCAGCTTTGTACCCGGCACCGCCAGATCGGGCCGGACATAGCCCATGGCGATCGATTTCTCGAAATGCGCCGAATAGCCGCCCGAGGTCAGACGCCCAACCCGGTCCTCACCGTGATAAAGCGCCTCGCGTCCCCAGGGATCGGCATCCTCAGGGCCATCGATCAGCAGCGTCACACAGGTTGAGCGGATGCCGATCGCCTGCATCGCCCCTTTGCCGTGAAACTCTTTGGACAGATCCACAAACCGCGGCAGATCCGCCTCAAGCGGCGTTGCGTCCCGGCCCAGTTCGGTGCCGAAAGCGCGATAGGATTTTTCCTGCCGCAGCCAGTTTTGCGCCCGCGCACCGACCAGTTTCATACCAAAGGGCTCACCCGCTTTTTCCAGAAGGTCAAAGAGGTAATTCTGCATCTCCATCGGGTGATGCAGCTCCCAGCCCAACTCACCGGTATAGGCCACGCGGATCGCATTGACCGGGCACATGCCCAATTCAATGGGCCGCGCCGAAAGCCACGGGAAGCGCTTGTTCGACAAGGCTGTTTTGGGATCTGCATCGCGGATGACCGAGGTCAGAACATCGCGCGATTTCGGCCCGGCGATGGCAAAAACGCCCCATTGCGTGGTAACGTCCTGTATCTCGATATGCCCGAACTCACCGGCTTTATCCTCCGCCGCTTTGCGTAGAAAATCGGCGTCATAGGCCGTCCAGGCTCCGGCCGAGACAAGGTAATAGCTGTCTTCGCCATTACGCACGATTGTATATTCGGTGCGCGTGGTGCCCGCCGCCGTCAGCGCATAGGTCAGGTTGATCCGCCCCACCTTGGGCAACTTGTTGCAGGTGAACCAGTCCAGAAACTGTGTGGCACCGGGGCCTTTGACGATATGTTTGGTAAAGGCCGTCGCATCGATCAGACCCACGCCATTGCGAATGGCCTTTGCCTCCTCGACCGCATATTGCCACCAGCCGCCGCGCCGGAACGAGCGCGCGGCATGATCGTCGAACCCTTCGGGGGCAAAGTAATTCGGCCGTTCCCAGCCATTGACCTGCCCGAACTGTGCACCGCGCGCCTTTTGCCGGTCATAGGCCGGCGAGGTGCGCAGAGGCCGTGCAGCGGGGCGCTCTTCATCGGGATGATGCAGGATATAAACATGGCTATAGCATTCTTCGTTCTTGCGAACGGCATATTCGGTCGTCATCCAGCTGCCGTAACGCTTGGGGTCCAGGCTGGCCATGTCGATCTCGGCCTCGCCCTCCACCATCATCTGCGCCATATAATACCCCGCGCCACCAGCCGCGGTGATCCCGAACGAGAACCCTTCAGCCAGCCACATGTTGCGCAGGCCCGGCGCCGGCCCGATCAGGGGGTTACCGTCAGGCGTGTAACAGATCGGCCCGTTGAAATCGTCTTTCAACCCACAGCTTTCGCAGGACGGAATGCGATGGATCATCGCCATATACTGCTCTTCGATCCGCTCAAGATCCAGCTGGAACAGATCGGCGCGGAAACTGTCGGGGACACCGAATTCAAACCGCGCCGGCGCGTTTTTCTCATAAACGCCCAAGATCCAGCCGCCACGTTCTTCGCGCACATAAGATTGCGCATCGGCGTCGCGGATCACCGGATGTTCGGGGTTGGTCTTGCGCCAATCCACCAAGGCAGGGTCCTGATCCATGACGATGAACTGATGCTCCACCGGGATCGCGGGGATCTTGATCCCCAACAGTTTGGCCGTGCGCTGTGCATGGTTGCCCGTCGCGGTGACCACATGTTCCGCGGTGATCACCGTCTGCTCGTCCGAGGGCACCAGATTGCCGCCCTTTTCAATCATTTTGGTACAGGTGACCCGCCATTCGGCCCCGGTCCATTCATACCCGTCCACCTGCCATTTACGCTCTATGGCCACCCCGCGCTGACGCGCGCCCTTGGCCATCGCCATCGTGACATCGGCCGGGTTGATATAACCGTCCGTCGGGTGATAAATTGCCCCTTCCAGATCCTCGGTACGGATCAGCGGCCAGCGCTCCTTGATCTGCGCGGGGCTCAGCCATTCGTAGGGAACGCCGCAGGTCTCGGCAGTCGAGGCATAAAGCATATATTCGTCCATCCGCGCCCTGGACTGTGCCATGCGCAGATTGCCGACAACCGAAAATCCGGCGTTCAGCCCGGTCTCTTCTTCTAGCGTTTTGTAAAACCGGATCGAATAGTCGTGGATATGCGTTGTCGCATAAGACATATTGAAATAAGGGAGCAGGCCCGCCGCATGCCATGTCGACCCCGAGGTCAACTCATCACGCTCCAACAGCATGGTGTCCCAACCAGCCTTGGCCAGATGATAGGCAATCGACGTGCCGACGGCACCGCCGCCGACGACAAGGGCTTTGACATGGGTTTTCATCAGACTCACTCCCCTTCCGGATATTGGCGCCACTTAAGCCCAAACTTGCCCCCGGCGGGAAGTCCATCCGACGCATGATTGCGCGAAACCGACGCCAAGTCGCGGTTGTGGGCCGCATCCGAGCCGAGTATCACTCTGTCATCATCGTCAACAGGGGCCAACAGTGCAGGTTTGTCGGGAAATTTCTGATCTTCGCACCCGCGTGGCGCAGATGCGCGCTGAAGGCGAAACCGTCGGTCTGGTGCCCACGATGGGCTTTCTGCACGATGGACATATGGAGCTTGTCCGCCGCGCGCGCGCCGAATGCGACCGCTGCGTCGTCACCATTTTCGTGAATCCCACCCAATTTGGCGATCCCGCCGATCTTGCAACCTATCCGCGCAACGAAGCCCGCGATCTCGCCATGCTGGAACAGGCAGGCGTCGATCTGGTCTTTATCCCCGATGCGAGCCAGATCTATCCGCCCGGCGACGAAACCATCGTCGAAACCACCCGTCTGGCCAATACCCTGCACGGCAAGGTGCGCCCGGGCCACTATCGGGGCGTCACCACGGTTGTGGCCCGGCTTTTCAATATCGTCGGCGCCGACCGGGCCTATTTCGGCGAAAAAGACTATCAGCAGCTGCAGGTCATCAAACGCATGGTGCGCGATCTGCACATGCCCGTGGCAATCGTCGGCGTGCAGACGGTGCGTGAAAGGGACGGTCTGGCCATGTCGTCACGCAATGTCCGCCTCAGCGCCGAAGACCGCAAGGCGGCGACCGTTCTCAGCAAAAGCCTCGATCTTGCCCAATCGCTCGCATCGAAGGGCGCGGATATCGCCGAGATCGGGAATTCCCTGCGCGCAACCATCAACGCTGAACCGCGCGCCACGCTGCGTGCGGTCGATATCGTGCAAAGCGAAACGCTTGCACCGGTCTCGGGCGCGCTTAGCGGGCCCGTCGCCATCCTGCTGTCGGCTGAATTCGGCGGCATTCTTCTGATCGACCAGAGAGAGATCATCCCATGAGCACCCAGAAAATCATCCGCCGGACAACCGTTCCCCAGATCGCCGCCCGCAAAGGCGGCGAGCCGATCGTGTCCCTGACCAGCTACCACGCCCATACCGCCGCCATCGTCGACAAACACGCCGATTTCATTCTGGTGGGCGACAGCCTGGGCATGGTTATGCATGGAATGGAAAGCACGATCGGCGTTCCGCTGGATCTGATGATCATGCACGGGCGCGCCGTCGTGAAAGGCACCAAAAAGGCGCTGATCGTCGTCGATATGCCCTTTGGCACCTACGAAGAAAGCCCCAACATGGCCTTTCGCAATGCCGCACGCATCATGAAGGAAACCGGCTGCGGCGCGGTCAAGCTCGAGGGCGGCGCGCGCATGGCCGAAACGATCCGCTTTCTCACCGAACGCGGGATACCGGTGATGGCTCACATCGGCCTGACCCCGCAATCCAGCCACGTCATGGGCGGCTTCAAAACCCAGGGGCGCGACGAAGACAGCTGGCCGCAACACGAGGCCGACGCAAAGGCAGTGACCGAGGCAGGCGCATTCTCCATCGTCCTTGAAGGGATGGTTGAACCACTGGCCGCCCGCATCACCAACCAGGTCGCAGTGCCGACCATCGGCATCGGCGCATCGGCGGATTGCGACGGCCAGATCCTTGTGCTCGAAGACATGCTCGGGCTCAGCCCCTGGACACCGAAATTCGTCAAGGTCTATGGCGATCTGGGCGCTCAGATCGAAAAAGCCGTCGCCAGCTACGCCAGCGAGGTGCGCGACCGAAATTTTCCCGGCGAAGACGAAATCTATCGCTGAGCACATCTCGCGGGGGCGGCCGCAAGCCCAAACCGCGCTTCTTCTTTGCTGAAATACTCCCGCCGGAGGCGGAATTTGCCCGCCGGGCCTCGCCCGATCGCCGCTATAGCATTCCCGGCACGACCAGATCGGGAGGCCTGTGACCATCGGCAAAGGTCTTGATGTTGATGATCACCTTCTCGCCCTGCTCGATCCGCCCCTCTTCGGTGGCCGAGCCCATATGCGGTAGCAGGACAACGTTTTTAAGCTCTCTCAGCCGCGGATTGATATCATTTCCACGCTCAAAAACATCAAGCCCGGCCCCGGCGATCTCGCCGGCGCGCAGCATCCGCGTCAGGGCGTTTTCGTCGATCACCTCGCCGCGGGACGTATTCACGATAACCGCCGAAGGCTTCATCAGCTTCAGCCGCCGCGCATTCATCAGATGAAAGGTCGATGGTGTGTGCGGACAGTTGATCGACAACACATCCATGCGTGACACCATCTGATCCAGACTGTCCCACCAGGTCGCGCCCAGTTCCTCTTCGATCTCGGGGCGCAGGCGTTTGCGGTTGTGATAGTGGATCTGCATGCCAAAGGCAGCGGCGCGGCGCGCCACGGCCTGCCCGATCCGCCCCATGCCCAGAATACCCAGACGGCGGCCGCTGATCCGCCCGCCCATCATCGCCGTCGGGGCCCAGCCCTTCCAGTCCCCGCTCTGCATCACGGCAAGCCCTTCTGGGATCCGCCGGGTAACCGCAAGGATCAGGGCAAGCGTCATATCGGCGGTATCCTCGGTCACAACGCCCGGTGTGTTCGACACAAGGATCCCCCGCTGCCGGGCGGTCTGAATATCGACATGATCGACGCCGGCGCCATAGCTTGCGATCAGCTTCAGCCGGTCACCGGCCTGTGCAATCATCCGCGCGTCGATCTGATCGGCGATCGTCGGCACCAGAACATCGGTGTTTTTCATCGCTTCGACGATCTGATCGCGCGTCATCGGCTCGTCACTGTCGCGCAGTTCCACGTCGAAAAGCTCGGAAAGCCGGGTTTCGACAACCTCGGGCAACCGTCGCGTGACGACAACACTCAGACGTTCTTTGGCCACAGGTTCCTTCTCCCTCTTCTCAACCGGATGCGGTTTTGACAAAGTGCAGGCAGATGGGGCAAGGCACAAGACCCCGGGCAGAACAAACAGGCAAAGAGATCCTGATGTCCCTATTCAGAAGCTTATTCATCATGCTCTGCGTGAGCATATTGGCCAGCCATGCTGTGGCGGCCGAACGCGGGGCGGTAACCAACCTGCCGGTTCCGCGATTTGTATCCCTTAAATCCGCCGAGGGAAATGTACGGCGCGGGCCCAGCCTGACCCACAAGATCGACTGGGTGTTCAAACGCCGCAATATGCCGCTTGAACTGACGGCTGAATTTGGAAACTGGCGCAGGGTCCGGGATGTCGATGGCGCGGGCGGCTGGATGCATTATTCGCTCTTGTCCGGCATGCGCACGGTGCTGGTGCAGCAGGATCTGCTGCCGCTTCTGGCCCAGCCGCGCGAGAAAGCGACGGTGGTGGCCAAACTGGAAAGCGGCGTGATTGCCCGGCTGGGCGATTGCAAGGGCGACTGGTGCCGCCTGACGGTCGAAGGGCGTAAAGGTTGGGCCAAGAGGGCGGCGCTTTGGGGCGTCACCGACGCGGACGGCAGCCACGAATAATCCGCCGCCGGGCAAGATCCCCCGGTCCGGATGCCTCCGGCGGGGATATTTTGCCAAGTGGAAACTGCGGTCAGCCGGAACCTTGGGCGTCCAGACCGCGTCCTTTCAGGAGCGCGCCGACCCCCGGCAAGCGCCCACGAAACCGAAGATAAAGCTCTTCCGCGTCAACCGATCCGCCTGTTGACAGGATGTGCTGTTCGAGGTTTTTCGCGACCTCGGGGTCGAAGGGGTTATTCACCTCTTCAAAGGCTTCGAAAGCGTCGGCATCCATCACTTCGGACCACATATAGCTGTAATAGGCGCTGGAATAGCCATCGCCGGAAAAGACATGGGCGAACTGCGGCGTGGCGTGGCGCATCACGATAGGGTGCGGCATGCCAAGTTCCGAGAGTATCTCGGCCTGCCGGAGCATCAGGTCAGCGGGCGGCGGGCCGTCGTGAAACGCCAGATCCACCAGCGCCGAGGCCAGATATTCCACCGTGGCAAAGCCCTGATCATAGGTTGTCGCCTTCAACAGCCGGCCCATCAGCGCCTTTGGCATCGGTTTGCCGGTCCGGGCGTGGCGTGCGTGTTTTTGCAAAACTTCGGGAACTTCCATCCAATGCTCAAAAAGCTGGCTGGGCAGTTCGACGAAATCGCGGGCCACCGATGTGCCCGAGATGCTTTGATAGGTTACATCCGACAGCATCTGATGGAGTGCATGTCCGAACTCGTGAAACAGGGTGCGCGCGTCATCATAGGACAAAAGCGCAGGCGCGCCCGCCGCGGGTTTGGCGAAATTGCAGACGTTCACCACGATCGGCCGGATATCCCCGGCCAGTTTTTGCTGCGAGCGTATCGCCGAGCACCACGCGCCTGAGCGTTTTGAGCTGCGGGCAAAATAATCGCCCACAAAGACCGCCAGATGCCGGCCATCGCGTGTCACCTCCCAGGCTCGCGCATCGGGGTGATAAAGCGTGATATCGAGCGGTTGAAAGGTGACCCCGAAAAGCCGCTGCGCGCAGTCGAAGGCCGCTTCGATCATATTGTCGAGCTGAAGGTAGGGTTTGATCTCGGCTTCATCCAGATCATGCTCGCCCTTGCGGCGCCGTTGCGAATAAAAGCGCCAGTCCCATGGCTCCAGATCGCCGTTCACACCATCGGCCTGCATCATTTGCGACAGAACGCCTGCATCCTGCTTCGCCTTTTCGCGCGCTGGCTTCCAGACCTGCATCAAAAGATCGCGCACCGCATCAGGCGTCTTGGCCATTTCGGTTTCAAGCTTGAACTCGGCAAAGCTTTGATAGCCCAGCAAGCCCGCCTTTTCAGCGCGAAGTGCCAGAATTTCGGTGACGATCGCACGATTGTCGGTCGCTCCGCCATTGGCCCCCCGCGCGGTCCAGGCCTGCCATGCTTTGCGGCGCAGATCGCGGCGCGGCGAAAATTCCAGAAAGGGCACGATCAAAGAGCGTGACAATGTCACAACATGCCCCGCGCCGGCACCCCGCTCAGCGGCGGCGGCCTGCGCTGCGGTCACCAGAAATTCGGGCAGCCCGTCAAGATCCTCCGGGGCAAGTTCCAGCGTCCAGCCACGCTCATCGGCCAGAAGGTTTTGGCCGAAGGCGGTTCCCAGCACTGCAAGGCGGGCGTTGATCTGGGTCAGCCGGTCGCGCGCCCTACCCTCAAGACGCGCCCCGGCGCGCAGAAAAGACCGATGGGTCAGCATCAGAACCCGTGACTGTTCAGCCGAAAGGCCCAGCGCATCACGCCTCGCCCAAAGATCGTCAATGCGCCGGAAAAGCGCCTTGTTCATGCTGATTTCAGAGGAATAGGCCGCCAGTTTCGGCGCAAAATCACGCTGTAGTTCTTCGCGCGCCGGGGTGCTGTCGGCCCCGGCGACATTATAGAAAACCGCCAGAACACGGTCCAGCGGGCCTTCGGCCAGCTCAAGCGCCTCGATCGTGTTTTCAAAACTCGGCGCGTCTGGATTTTCCGCAATCGCTGCGATGGCCTGCCTTGCCTGCGCCAAAGTGTGATCCACCGCAGGCGCGAAATGTGCGTCTTTAATCACGTCAAAGGGCGGCATTTCAAAAGGCGTGGTCCAGTCAGACAGCAGCGGATTGGTCAACAGTCATACTCCTTTGCCCGGCAATCGGGGCTGATTTCATGTCGCAGAGGTGGCACCGCAGACCGGGCAATCGGGGCGCGGTTTGACAGCCATCAGGCGGTTTTCGCCATAAAGCGCGTCATAGATCAACAGCCGCCCTTTCAGCGTCCGGCCCGCCCCGGTCAGAACCTTGACCGCCTCGACCGCCATCATAGAGCCGACCACCCCCGGCAATGGCCCAAGAACACCCGCCTCGGCACAGCTTGGCACCAGCGAGGCATCCGGCGCCTGAGGAAAGACGCAGGCATAACAGGGCCCGCCGCGGGCCGGATCATAGGTGCTGATCTGCCCCTCCCATTGCGTGAGGGCCGCTGCGATCAGCGGCTTGCCCTGCTTTGCGGCGACTTTGTTGACCAGATAGCGCGTTTCGAAATTGTCAGACCCGTCCAGAATAAGGTCGAAATCGGCGAACAGCTCACCCGCGATCTGCGGTGTCAGGCGGCGGTTGAAGGGCCGGAAGGCGATATCGGGATTTTGCGCCAGTATCGTCTTTTGCGCGGCAAAAACCTTGGGCTTGCCGATATCAGCGGGCCCGAAAAGGACCTGCCTTTGCAGGTTTGAGTTATCCACAACATCGTCGTCGATCACGCCCAGAACGCCAACCCCCGCCGCGCCCAGATACAAAAGCGCCGGTGCCCCAAGGCCGCCGGCCCCGATGATCAGAACGCGCGCATTTTTCAGCTTTTTCTGACCCGGCCCGCCAAGCTCGCGCAGGATCATGTGACGTGCGTAACGGTCCAGCTCGGTCTCGGAAAAACTCCCTTCCGGCGGCGCCGGCTGATGCGGCTCGGGCTGGCGCGCGCGTGCTTTCAGCCAGCCCAGCCCCCGCGCATAAATCATCCCGATGGCCAAAATCGCCGCCAGAAACACCCAAGGCATCGCCGAGCCGCCGGTGATCTGGCGCAGGGGATGACCGTCAGGCAACAGAAGGTGCAACAGGACGACAGCCGCGAAAAAGACCCCGATCGCACGCCAGCGGACAAATGGCGGCACCTTCATGATCGCCCCTGCCCCGTAAAGCGCGGCCGCAAAACCCAGAACCAAGAGCATCAGCCGCGCCCCGTCGAGCCGAACCCGCCCTCGCCCCGGGCGGTATCATCCAAACTGTCGACCAGACGAAACCCCGCCTGCGCAACAGGGGCCAAGACCATCTGGGCGATACGCTCACCATGGGTCACGACAAAAGGGGCGGCGCCCAGATTGACCAGTAATACCCCCAGCGGCCCGCGGTAATCGCTATCGATGGTGCCGGGCGTATTGATCAGGGTGATCCCGTGTTTCAGGGCCAGTCCCGACCGTGGCCTGAGCTGAACCTCGAACCCTGCAGGAATTGCCAGACGCAGCCCCGTGGGCACGACCCGGCGCTCCATCGGGTGCAGGGTCAGCCCCCCGGTGCGCGCGTCTTCGGGCAGGTTGGCGCGAATATCTGCGCCCGCCGCGCCCGCGGTTGCATAGGCCGGCAGATCGATCAGCGGATCGGCCCCTGCTTCGCGGATCAGATTAACCGTCGGCCGGACCGTCGCGCTCATGCCTGTCTCTCCATGAATATCCGCCGGGCCGGCGCTCATGCCTCAGCCCAGCCTATCAGCTATTTTTCGGGCCAGACGATCGGCCACTTTGGATTTCTCCATCATTGGCCATGTCTCGGCCCCGGCATCGGTGATCAGAACCACCGCGTTTTCGGTCCCGCCCATGATCCCGGTTTCGGGCGAGACATCATTGGCCAGAATCCAGTCACAGCCCTTGCGCTGCCGCTTGTCGGTTGCATGTGCCACCAGATCGTCGGTTTCGGCGGCAAAACCGATCACCAGTTCGGGGCGCCCTTTCCCCATCTGGCTGACCTTGGCCAGAATATCGGGGTTTTCGACAAAACTCAGCTTGGGGAGCGCCGCGCCTTTGGTCTTTTTAATCTTTGAGCCTGCGGCATTATCGACACGCCAATCGGCAACGGCGGCGGCGGCGATCATCACATCGGCGGGAAGCGCATCTTCGACTGCCGTCATCATTTGGGTAGCGGTTTCAACCTGCACCACACGCACGCCCGCCGGCGGCGGCACCGTCGCGGGGCCGGTGACAAAGGTGACATCCGCACCCAAAGCCGCCGCCGCACGCGCAATGGCCGCGCCCTGCGCCCCGGAGGAGCGGTTGGCAATATAGCGCACCGGATCAATCGGCTCATGCGTCGGACCCGAGGTCACCAGCACATGGCGCCCGGCCAAAGGGCCCGCGCTCAGCGCCGCATCTATGGCCGCGATGATCTGGGGCGTTTCGGCCATCCGGCCGGGGCCGAATTCGCCGCAGGCCATCTCGCCCTCATCCGGGCCCACAAACAAAACGCCGTCACCCGCAAGCGTCGCGATATTGCGCTGGGTTGCGGGGTGCTGCCACATCCGCACATTCATCGCAGGCGCGATCAGAACCCGCTTGTCGGTCGCCAGCAACAATGTCGAGGCCAGATCATTGGCCAGACCGGTCGCCATTTTCGCCATCAGATCCGCCGTGGCCGGTGCCACAACGACCAGATCCGCCGCGCGGCTAAGCTCAATATGGCCCATCTCGGCCTCATCGGTCAGATCGAAAATATCGCGGTAAACCTTGCGCGCCGCCAAGGCCGAGACCGAAAGCGGGGTTACAAATTCTTCTGCCGCGTGGGTCAGAACCGGCGTGACGCTCACACCCTCGTCTCGCAGCCGCCGGATCAGATCCAGCGATTTGAAAGCGGCAATGCCGCCCGAGATGATCAAAAGAACATGTTTGCCTGACAGCATCACCGCGTCCCCGTTTAACGCAGCGAACCTATGGCCTGCGCCTCAGACTGGCAAGACGCGACCGTTGCAGGCGCTTAGTTCAAAAGCGCGCTGATCTCGGGCGTGTGATCTTCCAGCGCGCGCCGCATCTTGGCAAAGGCAGCCGCCTCAAGCTGGCGAACGCGCTCTTTCGACAGGCCAAGCTCTTCTCCTAGGCTGTCCAATGTGCGCGGTGCTTCGCTTGCGCCCCGGGCCCGGACGATAAGCTTTTCGCGTTCATTCAGAACCGAAAACGCGTGGTCCAGCCAATCCTGTAAAACCGCCCGGTCGTGGCTGGCCTGAGCCTGTTCCGCCGCCTGATCGCCTTCGTCCTGCAGGGTATCAATCCACTCGCGCCCCTCGTCCTCCCCTGATTGGGTCTGGTTGAGCGAGAAATCCGAACCGGCAAGCCGGCCGAACATCATCTCGACATCGCGCAAAGGCACGCCGACCTCGGCCGCGATCTTTTCCTGAAGCTCGCCTGTGTCCAGCGTCTCACCGGTCTGCAGCGCCTCGCGCTCGAACCGCGCCTGCACCCGGCGCATGTTGAAAAACAGCGACTTCTGAGCCGAGGTCGAGCCGACCCTGACCATCGACCAGTTGCGCATCACATAATCCTGGACCGAGGCCTTGATCCACCAGACCGCATAGGTCGAAAACCTGACCCCGCGATCGGGGTCAAACTTTTCAGCAGCTTTCATGAGCCCCACGCTGGCCTCCTGCACCAGATCGGTCATCGGGGCACCATAGCGTTTGAACTTGCCGGCCATCGAAACCGCCAACCGCATATAAGCGGTCACCAGCCGGTGAAGCGCCGCTTCGTCGCGCCGGTCGCGCCATGCATAGGCCAGCTCAAGTTCCGTTTCGGCGTCCAGAAGCTCGGCCTTCATTGCGCGCCGGGGCAGCGATGTTTCTACAAACCCGTCAAGAGGCATATTCAAACCCTCACGTGTTGCGGTTGCCAAAGGGCCTTTCACAGACCCTTAACTGTTGCGTCTATCCTTGATACGCATCGGGTTCAGTTTTGGATCAAAGAAAGCCCGGTCATGCCGTCATCTTCGCTTGCCCTGATTTTGGGAGGGGCAAATTCCGGAAAATCGGCCTTTGCCGAAGCGCTGGTTCTCAAGCACCCCGGGCGACCGCTCTATCTGGCGACGGCGCAGGCGCTGGATGGCGAGATGCGTGCCCGGATCGACCGGCATCGCGCCCAGCGCGGCGCGGATTGGGACACCATCGAGGCGCCGCTTGACCTAAACGCCCCCCTCAGCGCCGAACCGCCAGGCCGGCCCATCCTTATTGATTGCGTGACGCTGTGGCTGACCAATCACCTGCTTGCAGGCAGCGATCTGCCTGCGGTGTCTGAGAATCTGGTTCAAGCGCTTGCAGCAGCGCCACAGGCGATCACCGTCGTCTCGAACGAAGTGGGTCAGGGGATCGTGCCGGAAAACGCGATGGCGCGGCAATTTAGCCAAGCGCAGGGCCGGCTGAACCAGATGCTTGCCCAGCGCGCGGATCTGGTGGTTCAGATCATTGCCGGTCTTCCCAATGTTTTGAAAGGTCACCTGCCTTGACGCGGCTTTGGTGGGTGCGCCACGGGCCGACCCATGCCAAAGCCATGGTAGGGTGGAGCGATCTTGCCGCCGATCTGTCGGATCACGCCGCCCTGAAACGCCTGTCCGATTACCTTCCCAAAGATGCCGCAGTGGTCTCATCCGATCTGCAGCGGGCGCGCGCGACCGCAGATGCGATTGCGCCGCGCGCCCGGCGGTTACCGGATCTTGCTGCCCTGCGCGAAATCCATTTCGGCGATTGGGAATTGCTCCGTTTCGACGAGGTCGAGGCACAAACGCCCGATCTGATCCGCGCTTTCTGGCAGGAGCCGGGCGAAAACGCGCCGCCCGGCGGTGAAAGCTGGAACCAGTTGCGCGCGCGGGTGGACAAGGCGGTCGATGACCTGACCATAAGCAACAGCGAAAGTGATCTGATCATCGTGGCGCATTTCGGCGTTATCCTGACTCAGCTTCAGCGCGCATTGGGAGTTGAGGCCACCGAGGTGTTTTCGCATAAGATCGAAAACCTCTCTGTCACCCGGATTTGCTTTGACGGCGGGTGGCGCGCCGAGGCGATCAATCACATCGCCTGACGGCCTATCCGGCCCGCTATCGCCCGCGATCCGGCGCCAATTTCAGCATTCGGGATTGACCGGGGGTCGCTGAGCGCCAATTTTACTGTTAAGGTTTACGATATTATCGGCAGCAATCAATGGTTTGCCGCCGGTATCGCGGCTTTTGCCGCCACCGGCCCGAACACTGCGACCGGTGCAAAACGCGAACACCAGGACCGGGTTTATCATGGCCGATGTAATTGATTGTGAGTTCAGTGTCGAAGGCAACGGCCCGGCACTTGTCCTGATCCACGGGGTGGGTGCGGGTCGGAACACATGGGCGTATGCACTGCCGCTTTTGACGCCTCATTTTACCGTCGTAACCTATGACCTGCGCGGCCATGGGGCATCACCCCTGCCGCTTGGGGATTTCGGTTTGGAAGACTTGGTTGCGGATCTTGAGCGCGTCCGGCAGCGCGCAGGTATCGGCAGGGCACATTTCGTGGGCCATTCGCTTGGCGGGATGATCGCATCGGCCTATGCGCTGAAATACCCCCACAGGGTCTTGTCACTGGGCCTTGTCTCAACCTCGGCGTTTCGCGGGCAGGATGATATCACGGCGGTGCAGGGCCGGCTGAGGACCATGGAAACTCAGGGCATATCGGCCGGCTTGCAGCAATTGACCGAACGCTGGTTTACCCCCCAATTCATCGGACAACACCCCGAGGTGGCCGAGGCACGAATGAATCAGGTGCTGGCCACAGACCCACATGTTTTTCTCAATGTCTTCCGTATCTTCGCCCAAACCGAAATGTCGGGTTGGCTGGGCGATGTCACCGCGCCGACGCTGGTGATGACCGGAGAGGGCGACCCAAGCGGCAGCCCCGATCAGAACCGGCAGATCGCAAAGGCGCTGCCAAACGCCGAACTCGTCATCTTGCCAAAGCTCAGGCATTCGCTTTTGCTTGAGGCCGGCGATACCGTGGCCCGGAACATTGTCCGCTTCATCGCCGCGCACCCGCCCGAGCCGCAGTAGGTTCTGGCGCGCCTCTGGGCTTAGACCGCGCCGCCCGCGGCAAGCGCCTGCAGGGCCGGCCCGAACCATGGCCAGCCCTCGGTCGCGGTCTTGTTGGCCACCACAAAGCTGCTACGCTGAAACTGCGGTGTGGATCGACATCCAAACCTGGATGCCGATTGGCAGCTCAAAAGGCGCTTATGGCGCAGGGCGTGCGCATTTCCTGACCCTCCGGGGCGGCATTTACCTTTCATAAACCTTAACGCGGCAAGGGTTAACCAAGGGATCACAACTTACAACAAGTGGAGTTTCGGCCATGGTCGCGCGCACATATACGGTTGCCTTTGACGGGGTCGAGGCCCGCACGGTCGAGGTGCAATGCGCCGTAACTGCCGACATGCCCGCCTTTACCATCGTCGGGCTGCCCGACAAATCGGTCAGCGAAGCGCGCGACCGGGTCCGCGCGGCCCTGTCGGCGCTATCAATCGCGCTTCCCTCCAAGCGGGTGACGATCAACCTTTCGCCCGCCGATATGCCCAAGGAAGGCTCTCATTTCGATTTGCCGATCGCTCTGTCTTTGCTCGCGGCGATCAATATCATTCCGCCGGAGGATGTCGAGGCAGCGGTAGCGCTTGGTGAATTGTCACTGGACGGCAATCTGATCGCGGTCATCGGCGCGCTGCCCGCAGCCATGGCCGCCGCCGAAGCCGACAGAACGCTGATCTGCCCCAAGGCCTGCGGCCCCGAGGCGGCATGGGTCGGGGCAACCCCGGTCATCGCCCCGGCCACATTGGGCGAGGCCCTGCGCCATTTTACCGGCCAGTCGCTGATCGACCCTTCCGAACCGGGAGAGGTCAGCGCGGCCACGGCACAACGCGATCTGGCCGATGTCAAAGGACAGGAACGTGCCAAACGCGCGCTTGAGATTGCCGCCGCCGGCCGCCACCACCTGTTGATGGTCGGCACGCCCGGATCGGGAAAATCGATGCTGGCCGCGCGCCTTCCGGGTATCCTGCCACCCCTCAGCGCCGCCGAAGCGCTTGAAACCTCGATGATCCATTCGCTGTCTGGGCTTCTGGACGACGGCGGAATTTCGCGCCAGCGCCCGTTTCGCGAGCCACATCACTCGGCCTCGATGGCGGCGATCGTCGGTGGCGGGCGTCAGGCAAAGCCGGGTGAAATTTCGCTGGCACATAACGGCGTTCTGTTCATGGATGAGTTTCCGGAATTTTCGCGTTCAGTACTGGAGACCCTGCGACAGCCGATCGAAACCGGTGAGGTTGTTGTCGCACGGGCCAATGCCCATACGCGATATCCCTGCCGGTTTCTTCTGGTCGCGGCGGCGAACCCTTGCAAATGCGGATATTTTTCGGATCCTGCACGCGCCTGCGCCCGTGTCCCGCAATGCGGCGAGGATTATATGGGCCGCATTTCCGGCCCGTTGATGGACCGCTTCGATCTGCGCGTCGAAGTGCCGCCCGTGGCCTATTCGGATCTTGATCTGCCCGGCGGCGGCGAGCCTTCGGCCAGCGTGGCCGCGCGCGTCGAAGCCGCGCGCGAGGTTCAGATCCGGCGGTTTTCCCAGACCCAGGGCGCCCGCTTTAATGCCGATGCCGAGGGGGCGCTTCTGGAAGAGATTGCACAGCCTGATGAGCATGGCCGCGCGTTCCTGACCCGAATTGCAGAACGCTTTGGCCTTTCCGCGCGCGGCTATCACCGGGTCCTCAGGGTGGCCCGAACCATCGCCGATCTGGATGGCTCACCACGCGTGCTTCAGCCTCATATCGCCGAAGCGGTAAGTTACCGGCTGGCGCTTTCTGATGCCGGGCAGGCAGCGGTCAGATGAACGGTTTGAGAAAGATCGCAATCTCGCGCAACGTCGCGCGGGCTTCGGGGATATAACCGTCAAAAACCGGCCAGACATGCGGCGCATTCTCTTCTGCCTGCAGGATCACACGGCCACCGCAATCGCGCAGCCTTTCGGCCATACGCCGGCTGTCATCCCACAGGACCTCGGATTTCGAGGCATGGATCATCACTGGCGGCGGCGCTTCAAATTGCGCAAAAAGCGGCGACAGGCGCGGATCGTTTGGCGCGCATTGCCCCTTTACCAGCCTGACCAGCTCTTCTATCCGGCGCACCGGAAGCAACACATCGCGCTTTGCATTACGCGTCAACGATGCGCCGCTGAGCGTCAGATCGGTCCAGGGCGACAGGAAAAATCCCGCCACCGGCGCACGACCCTCGCGCGTCAGATGCGCCAAAAGCGCCAGAGCCAGCCCCCCGCCGGCGCTGTCGCCGCCCAGAATGATATCCCCCGGGGCGATCCCGCGCGCCAAAAGCGTATCATAGGCCCGGCATGCATCCTCAAAGGCTGCGGGCGCAGGATGCTCCGGCGCCAGACGATAGCGCGGCAGGGCGACCCGCAGACCGCTCAGCCGGGACAGCCGGGCCATCATCGCGCGATGTGTCGCTGGCGAGCCTGCAACATAGCCGCCACCATGGAAATAAAGGATCACCTTGCGCGGATGGCAGGTGCCGACACTGACCCATTCAACATCGGCCTCCGGCAGGTCCAGTACATAGGGTGGGCTGCGAAAGACAAACCGCGCCGCGCGCGCCATCTCGCGGCGCGCGGTTTTCGGATCGCGGTTCAGCATCAGGCGAGGCTTGACCAGCCAGCGCAATATGAAATTCAGAAAGGAAAGCCTGCGACTGGCCATCGTTCAACCGCGCCGCGCCTCTATTGCGTCCCAAATCATCGCCGCGACATTAGTGCCGTCAAAACGCTCCACCTCCTGAATGCCGGTGGGCGAGGTCACATTGATTTCCGTAAGATACTCACCGATCACATCAATACCCACAAATATTTGCCCTTTTTGCCGCAGCAGCGGGCCGATCGCCTCGCATATCTCGCGGTCGCGTTCCGTCAGACCGATCCGCTCGGGCCGCCCGCCCACATGCATGTTCGAGCGCGTCTCGCCGCTGGCCGGCACCCGGTTGATCGCCCCCACCGGCTCACCATCCACCAGAATGATCCGCTTGTCGCCTTTGGAGACATCGGGAAGGAATTTCTGTGCGATCAGAGGCTCGCGATTGATACCGGCAAAAAGCTCATGCAACGAGGCCAGATTGCGATCGTTGCGATCCAGACGAAACACCCCGGCGCCGCCGTTTCCGTACAGCGGTTTGAGGATGATATCACCGTGTTTTTCCTTGAACTCCCTCAGCGTCGCCAGATCGCGCGCAATCATCGTCGGCGGCGTCAGATCAGGAAAATCCAGTACTAAAAGCTTCTCCGGATAGTTGCGAACCCAGAAGGGATCATTCACCACCAGTGTCTGTGGATGAATACGGTCCAGAAGATGCGTTGTGGTGATATAGCCCATGTCAAAGGGCGGATCCTGACGCAGCCAGACAACATCACAATCGGCAAGCCGTACATCGCGCAGCGCGCCCAAAGTAACATGATCGCCTTTTTTGCGGCGCAGCGTCATGTCATGGCCACGGGCAAAAATGACCCCTTCACGATACGACAGATTGTCCGGCGTATAGTAAAACAGCGAATGTCCGCGCTCCTGCGCTTCCAGCCCGATCCGAAAGCTGCTGTCAGCGTCGATATCCACGTCGGTAATCGGGTCCATCTGGAACGCAATTTTCAAAGCCATGTCACTCTCATATGGATTTCTGAACCTTCATGGAACAGCAATGAGACGGGTTCAATGGCAATGCGTCAAGCGGTCGCCGCGGTGTTGCATAAAGTCTTTGGTCCCGGCGCTATGAAGCGTGGCCGCTGGTTACAACCCGATGGCGTTTTCGATAATTTTAATCTGACCTGACGCGTCCATCAGGGCCACATCAAAGCGAACCGGCGTATCCTGACCCAGTGGCGCGCGGGATATATATTCCGAACCGGTCTGGTAGATCCGCCGTGTCTGTGCGGGTGTCAGATGTTCAGCGGCGCGCGCATGTGTCGCGCTCTTTTTCACCTCGACAAAGACAAAACCATCACGGTCCTGCACAACAAGGTCAATCTCTCCGCCGCGCCCGCGCCAGCGCCGGTCAACGACGGGCAAACCGCGTCGCGCATAATTGCGTGCGACCGCGTCTTCGGCCGCCATACCCGCAAGATAGGAAACCCGGCCGCTCATGCGTTGCCCTTCAGCTTCAGCGCCGCCTGATAAAGATCGCGCCGCGCCAACCCAAGTGCAGTAGCGGCATCAGCTGCCGCATCTTTCACAGACATCGTTTTCAGTCTTTCCAGCAAAGCTTCTTCTATCTCCTCGGCGGTCACCGCCACCTCATGGGCGCGATCAACAAGTACGACAATCTCACCCTTCAGATTTCGCCCGGAAAACATCTCGGCCAGCTCTGCCAGGCTTCCGCGCGATACCTCTTCGAACTTCTTGGTCAATTCGCGGCAGACGACCGCCTGCCTCTCACTTCCGAAAGTTTCGCGCAAGTTATCTAATAATTTCTGAACGCGTTTGGGGCTTTCATAAAAGATCACCGTTCCGGGAATTTTTGAAAGCTCGGTCAGCGCGGTCTTGCGCGCGCCCGCGGCGACGGGCGCAAACCCGGCAAAAAAGAACCGATCGCTCGGCAGGGCCGATACCGTCAGCGCCGCGACTGCGGCCGATGGTCCCGGGGCGGCCGTGATCCGAATACCCTCAGCCGCCGCCTCACGCGCCAGAACAAAGCCCGGATCGGCCACAAGCGGCGTTCCCGCCTCCGAGGCATAGGCAACCGATTTTCCCTCCTTCAGGGCGGCGATGAGCCGTGGCCGCTGGGCCGGCCCGTTATGGTCGTGATAGGCGATCAGCGGCCGATTACTCAGTGATATCCCATGGATATCCATGAGCTTTCTGAGTGTCCGTGTGTCTTCGGCTGCCAGAACTTCGGCTGTTGCAAGCACATCGAGCGCCCGAAGCGTAATATCGCGCGCCGCTCCGATCGGGGTCGAGACGAAATAGAGACCGGCGGGAAGTGGCTTGTACTCGATTTGCATGTCCCGTCGCCCTCTATCAGCGTTTACTATTGGCAGCGAAAACCGTAGTTTCACCCACACCGCCAATTTCGGCAGGGACCAAGGAGTTGTCCATGTTTTCGGTATTGTCAAATACACCCAGAAATTTTTTCCGCTATCTTATATTTTTTACCGGCCTTTTGCTGACGGCCTGTACGCCCATCGCCGGTGTCGGCGTGGGCCCGTCGATCAACACCAGATCCGCGGTCAAGGTTGCGCTTCTGGTCCCCGGCGGCTCGGCCCGCGCAGGTGACGCGCTTCTGGCAAGCAACCTTGAGAACGCCGCGAAACTGGCAATTGCCGATCTGAACGGGGCCAAGATCGATCTTGCCGTCTACAACACCGCAGGCCAGGCCGAAACCGCCGCGAATGCAGCGCGGCAGGCCGTGCGCGACGGCGCCAAGATCATCATCGGGCCGGTCTATGCCGAAGCGGCCAATGCCGCTGGCCTTGCAGTGCGGGGTCAGAATGTGAACGTTCTGGCATTTTCAAACAACGCCAGCATCGCCGGCGGAAACGTCTTTGTCCTTGGGCCGACGTTCCAGAACACCGCCAACCGGCTGGTCGATTTTGCTCAGTCACGCGGTAAAGACCGGATCATGATCGTGCATGCCCAATCGACGGCAGGTCAGGCCGGACGCGATGCGATCACCACGGCCATCGGCCGCAGTGGCGCCACGCTGGCCACCACCAGCAGCTATGAGTTTTCGCAACAAGGCGTGATCAGCGCCGCGCCGCAGATCGCCGAGGCTGCCAAGGCATCCGGCGCCAATGCCGTGTTCTTCACCTCCGATACCTCGGGCGCGCTTCCGCTTTTGGCGCAACTCTTGCCGGAACGAGGTCTTGACCCGACAATCTATCAGTTTATCGGGCTGACGCGCTGGGATATTCCCGCCAATACCCTGGCAATGCCGGGTGTTCAGGGCGCCTGGTTCGCCCGACCCGATCAGGAGCTTTCGGCCCGGTTCAGCGCACGCTACAGCGCCGCATACGGCCAAAACCCGCACCCTCTGGCGGGGCTGTCATATGATGCGATCGCAGCCATCGGCGCGCTGATCCGTTCGGGCAAATCCAACGCGCTTACCACGACCGCCTTGACCCAAAGCTCGGGGTTTGTCGGAACCAACGGGATTTTCCGCCTGCTTTCCGATGGCACCAACGAGCGGGGTCTGGCCATCGTCCAGATCGAAAACGGCACGCTCGTTACATTGGATCCGGCTCCGAGAAGTTTCGGTGGTGCCGGTTTCTAACGCCGCGACACCTGCCGAAACGGCACCGGCTGCGCGCGAGGCAAAGAACCTGTCTCGCGCGCGCAAGGCTATTCTGTCCGCCTTGCCTGACCTTCCAAGCGAACGCGAAAAACGCGCGCTTGTCGTGCGCGAACTTCAGGCCGCCCGAAACGACCGTCTGAGCCGGATCGCAGCGGATTTTGCCGCCCGGCCACGCCGGGCCCGAGAGACCGTTCGCGCCTATGCCGATCTGACCGATGCGATCATAAAAATCGTCTTTGAAGTGGCATCAAACCATCTGCACCCGCTGGCCAACCCGACCGAGGCCGAAAAGATTGCGCTGGTCGCGGTCGGCGGCTATGGGCGCGCTGAAATGGCGCCGTTTTCAGATGTCGATCTGTTGTTCCTGACGCCCTATAAGATCACCCCATGGGCCGAGAGCGTCATTGAATCAATGCTCTACATCCTGTGGGATCTGCATCTGAAGGTCGGCCACGCAAGCCGCACCGTGCGCGATTGTCTGCGCCTTGGGCGTGATGATTACACCATCAGGACCGCGCTTTTGGAGAACCGGTATATCGCCGGCGATCAGAGCCTTGCCGAAGATCTTTCCGCCCGCCTGTGGAGCGAGCTTTTCCAGAATACCGGCCCCGATTTTGTCGAAGCAAAACTGTCAGAGAGAGCCGAGAGGCATCAAAAACAGGGTGGCCAGCGCTATATGGTCGAACCCAACGTCAAAGAAGGCAAAGGTGGGCTGCGCGATCTGCAATCGCTCTATTGGATTGCCAAATACCTGCATCACGCACGCGACGGCGCCGAACTGGTCGCGCTGAAGGTCTTTCGCCAGGACGAGCAGGATGCCTTTCAGGCCGCTGCCAATTTCCTGTGGGCGGTGCGCTGTCATCTGCATCTGATCGCCGGCCGCGCTATGGATCAGCTGACCTTTGACATGCAGGTCGAAGTGGCCGCGCGCATGGGCTACAAGGACAAGACCGGCCGGCGGGCGGTCGAGTATTTCATGCAGGACTACTTTCGCCACGCCACCCGCGTGGGCGAGTTGACGCGCATCTTTCTGACCGCACTAGAGGCGCGCCACGTCAAGCGCGAGCCGATGCTGATGGGGCTGTTCAGGCGCAAAAAGAAGGTCAAACCGGGCTATAAGGTCGTCCATAACCGGATGACTTTCACCGACGAGACGGCATTTTTATCGGATCCGATAAACATTCTGCGGATATTCGAAGAGGCGCTGCGCACCGGGCTGCTGATACATCCCGACGCCATGCGCGTTATCTCGGCCAATCTCGACCTGATCGACAACGACCTTCGCCGCAGCCCCGAAGCACAGCGCATATTCCTTGATCTGATGCTTAAACACGGCAACCCCGAGCGGGCGCTGAGGCGGATGAACGAATTGGGCGTGCTGGCCGCATTCATCCCCGAATTCGTGCCAATCACCGCGATGATGCAGTTCAACATGTATCACTCGTACACAGTTGATGAGCATACCATCCAATGCATCTCGACCCTGGCCCAGATCGAGCGCGGCGAGCTGGTCGAGGAATTGCCTATCGCCTCGGGCATCCTCAAGGAGGGGCTGAACCGCAAGGTTCTTTATGTTGCCCTTCTGATCCACGATCTTGGCAAAGGGCGGCCCGAAGACCATTCGATCCTTGGCGCGCGAATGGCCCGCAAGATCGCCCCGCGGCTGGGGCTGAAACCGGACGAATGCGAAACCGTCGAATGGCTGGTACGCTATCACTTGCTAATGTCGGACATGGCGCAAAAGCGTGACATCGCCGATCCACGCACGGTGCGCGACTTTGCCAAGGCGGTCAAAACGGTCAAGCGGCTGGATCTGCTGACGGTACTCACGGTCTGTGACATCCGCGGCGTCGGGCCCAACACATGGAACAACTGGAAGGCGGCGCTTTTGCGCGCGCTTTACCGTCAGACCCGGCGCGGTCTGGAAGACGGGATGGAGGCACTGAACCGCGAAGAACGCGGGGCTGCGGCCAAAAAGAACCTGCGCGAGGCGCTGAAAGACTGGGACAAAAAGGACCTGCGCGCCGAAACCCAGCGCCATTATCCACCTTATTGGCAGGGGCTGCATGTCACCGCGCATGTCATCTTTGCCCATCTGCTTCGCGGTATATCGGATGACGAGATCCGGGTCGATCTGACGATGGACGATGATCGCGATGCGACCCGCGCCTGTTTTGCGATGGCCGATCATCCCGGCATATTCTCGCGCCTTGCAGGGGCGCTGGCGCTGGTGGGTGCCAATGTGGTTGACGCGCGCACCTATACCTCCAAGGACGGCTATGCCACCGCCGCCTTCTGGGTTCAGGACGCCGAAGGCCACCCGTTTGAACAATCCCGCCTTCCCCGGTTGCGCAGCATGATCGAACGGACCCTCAAAGGTGAGCTGGTCGCGCGTGACGCCATGAAATCGCGCGATAAGATGAAAAAGCGCGAGCGCAGTTTCAAAGTGCCCACGCATATCACCTTCGACAACGAAGGCTCGGAAATCTACACGATCATCGAAGTGGACACCCGCGACAGGCCCGGGCTTTTGCATGACCTGACGCGCACCCTTGCCGCCGCCCATGTTCAGATTTCCTCGGCGGTGATTGCCACTTATGGCGAGCAGGTTGTGGATACCTTTTACGTCAAAGATATGTTCGGGCTGAAATATTACAGCGAGAGCAAACAAAAGACCCTTGAAAAGCGGCTGCTGGAGGCGATTCGCCAGGGCTCACAACGGGCCCGCGAGCAATGAGCCGACGGATAACAATTGCCCGCCCGGCCAACGCACCCACCCGGCCTTGCGTGGTGGCCTGAAGAGATGTTGCGCGGGTTTTTTACGGTCGGGTTCTGGACTCTGGCCAGCCGTGTTCTGGGGTTTGTGCGCGATGCGATGATCGTGGCATTTCTGGGCACCGGTCCCGCCTATCAGGCGTTTATCGTCGCCTTTTCCCTGCCCAACCTGTTTCGCCGCTTCTTTGCCGAAGGGGCCTTCAATATGGCCTTCGTGCCAATGTTCTCCAAAAAGCTCGAAGGTGACGAAGACCCCCTGGCATTCGCGCGCGACGCGATGAGCGTTCTGGCGGGCCTTCTGATCGTTCTGACCCTGCTTGCCCAGATATTCATGCCATTTCTTGTACTTGCCATGGCATCGGGATTTCAGGGTGAAGAGCAGTTCGGCCTTGCCGTCACCTTTGGGCGCATCGCCTTTCCCTATATCCTGTTCATCTCGCTTGCGGCGCTTTTGTCGGGCGTTTTAAACGCGACAGGCCGCTTTACGGCGGCTGCGGCGGCGCCGATTTTGCTGAACATCCTGTTTGTCGGCGCGATGCTTCTGGCCATGGCACTTGGGCTCGATATCGCGCTGGCGCTGGTCTGGGCAGTTCCGGTGGCCGGGATTGCGCAGATGGCGCTTGTCTGGGTCGCGGCATCTCGCGCGGGCTTTACCCTGATACCGCGCCTGCCGCGCCTGACGCCGCAGATCCGGCGCCTGGCGGTGATCGCCGCTCCGGCGGCGCTGGCCGGGGGGGTGGTTCAGGTGAACCTTCTGGTTGGTCGCCAAGTCGCCAGCTATTACGACAGCGCCGTTGGCTGGCTTTACGCCGCCGACAGGCTTTATCAACTGCCGCTGGGCGTGGTTGGCATTGCTGTCGGCATCGTCCTTTTGCCCGAGCTTTCGCGCCGTCTCAAATCACGCGACGGCGCCGGTGCCCAGCTTGCCCTGTCGCGTGCCGGTGAAATGGCGCTGGTTCTTACGCTTCCGGCGGCGGTCGCGCTATTGGTAGTGCCACAACCATTGGTCGCGGTCCTGTTCGAACGCGGTCTCTTCAACGCCGCCGACACTGCGGCCACCGCCCGCGCCGTAGCGATCTATGGGCTGGGCCTGCCGGCCTTCGTGCTCCAGAAGATCCTGCAACCACTTTACTTTGCGCGCGAAGATACCCGCCGTCCGTTTCATTATGCCGTGGTGGCCATGCTGGTGAATGCGGCGGCGGCAATCGGGCTGGCGCCCTTTATCGGCTGGAGCGCAGCTGCGATCGCTACCACTCTGGCGGGCTGGAGCATGGTGGTTCTGCTATGGGCAGGCGCGCGCGGCATGGGGGGCGAGGCGCGCTTTGACGCCCGCTTCCGCCACCGGGTTCCACGGATCGCCATGGCCTCGGCTGTGATGGGGGCGGTGCTTTGGCTTGCGGTCTATTTCGCCGCGCCAGCCTTCGATCTGCCCGGCTGGCGATATCTGGCGCTGCTGGCGCTGGTGGCGCTGGGGCTGGTCAGCTATGCGCTGGCCGGGCAAATCAGCGGAGCGTTTCATTTCCGCGAATTTCGTCAGGCCCTGCGCCGCTGAAGGGGCCGGGGTCACTCACCCCGCTGGCGCATCCGCTCCACAAACGCCCGCCAGCCTCCGGGGCTGACCAGAAAGGACAGGCCAAATCCGGTGGCGAACCCCGCCAGATCGGCCACCCAATCCTTGCCGCCGCCGAACAACAGACCAAAAAGCAACTGAATGCCCATCAAAAGCGCAATCAGCGAAAAGGCCTGATACTGATTGCCGCCGGTCCCCGCCAGACGCACCCAGAGCAAAAACGTATAGGCCCCGATCAGCCCGTAAACCGCCGGATAACCACCGACGAGCGGTCGCGGATCCTGCAGTACCAGCCCATAAACCAAAGCGCCCACAATGGCCGCGCCGAACCAAACCGCCAAAAGCGACAAAGCGCCGAAAACCTCGCCCACCATCTTGCCAAGTGCCAGGGTCAGCACCGCAACAAACAGCATATGCGTAAAGCTCAGATGCACGAATGAGTAGGTCACAAAGCGCATCAGATGTTCGGGCGGATAAACATTGTTCACGATCATCCAGTCCAGAACCTGACCCGAAAACGCATAGGTCTGGATCGCCGACAGGCGCCAGCCCACGGCGCCCGGACCGCCGATAAAACCGCGTTCGCCCATGGCAAAGATCAGTTCGACCCCGGCAATGACAATGACAAGCGCCACCACGACCGGCGGCAAGGGGTTGATCGGCGAGATCGGCGTATTGTCAGACAAAGCATTCTCCCTGGTATGACGGCCAGTGTTGACGGGCCACGGGGCGAGGGTTAAGCGAGCCGGGCAGATAAATCCAGACGGAGACGACAAATGGTCGATGCGGATCAGGCATCAAACCCTGCAGGCGCCGGTTTTACCAAACGGGTGTTCTCGGGCATTCAGCCGTCAGGCGGGCTGACGCTGGGCAATTACCTGGGGGCGATCAAACGCTTTGTCGAGATGCAGGAAGAAGATTATGAGACCATCTATTGCATGGTTGACCTGCATGCCATCACCGTCTGGCAGGATCCTGAGGATTTGCGGCGCAACACGCGCGAGCTGGCCGCCGGTTATATCGCCTCGGGCATCGATCCGGCCAAATCCATCCTCTTCAATCAAAGTCAGGTTCCCCAGCACGCCCAACTTGGCTGGATATTCAACTGCGTGGCGCGCATGGGCTGGATGAACCGGATGACCCAGTTCAAGGACAAGGCCGGAAAAAACCGCGAAAACGTCAGCGTCGGGCTGTTTTCCTATCCCACGCTGATGGCGGCGGATATTCTGGTCTATCACGCCACCCATGTTCCGGTGGGCGAGGACCAGAAACAGCATCTGGAACTGACCCGCGATATCGCCGCCAAGTTCAACAATGACTTCGGGATCGATTTCTTTCCGCTGGCCGAACCAGTGATCGAAGGGGCCGCAACCCGCGTGATGAGCCTGCGCGACGGGTCCAAGAAAATGTCGAAATCCGATCCTTCGGATGCCAGCCGGATCAACATGACCGACAGCGCCGAAGATATCGCCCGGAAAATTCGCAAGGCCAAGACCGACCCCGACGCCCTTCCGTCGGAGGCAGCGGGACTTGAGAACCGGCCCGAGGCGCGCAATCTGGTCAACATCTATGCGGCGCTGGCCGATATGTCCGTCGATCAGGTTCTGGCCGAAGCAGGCGGGCGGCAGTTTTCGCAGTTCAAGCCGATGCTATCGGATCTTGCCGTGGCCAAACTGGCGCCGATTTCAACCGAAATGGCGCGGCTCATGCAGGATCAGGCCGAAATCGACAGGATCCTGGGCGTCGGTGCTCAGGCCGCCCGCGAGATCGCCGCGCCAATTCTGGACCGGACCTATGAAATCGTCGGGATGATCCGCTCGGCCTGACTTGCCCGGCATGATCCGCTCGCGGCCCCGCCGCAGGCGTTGAAAAAAGTTTCTTCCGTAATCTTTCCAAGGGCGGTTTCGCCCCTGGGCGTCACAAAATCGTTTCATCCAGAGGCGAGACTGTCCGCGTCTCGGAGAATCGCGAGACAGGCGCGGGCCTTGTCCCCACCTTCGGCAAATTGTTTTCTTATGTTGCCGCTTGCCGCGCTATCCCGGCGGAAACTGATTTCCCGATCTTTCCGCCGCGACCCCCGGTTGATTTAGTCCGGGGGTCTGCGCGCTGGCGCACATAATGCTGTCGGTGCCAGCAGTTGCTTTCGCGCCGCCATCATCCACCTATGGGGTATCAGTCAGGAGAAACAGGATGCCCCAAACCGTCCCCCCGCAAACCCATGTTGGCCACGTTCATCTGAAAGTTTCCGATCTTGAGACCGCGATTGCGTTTTACCGCGATGTGCTGGGCTTTCCCGTCAAACAACGCTACGGCAGCCGCGCCGCGTTTCTGGCGGCGGGCGATTACCATCACCACATCGGGCTTAACACCTGGGAGAGCGCCGGCGGGATTCAGCCGCCGCGCGGGGCGACGGGGCTTTATCATGTGGCCTTTGTCTTTCCCGATCGCGCCAGCCTTGGCGCAGCGATCAAGCGGGTCATTGCCGCCGGCGTGCCGATAGACGGCGCCGCCGATCATGGCGTGAGCGAGGCTGTCTATCTTCGCGACCCGGACGGCAACGGGATCGAGCTTTACCGTGACCGCCCGCAACAGGATTGGCCCCGCGACACGACCGGCTGTCTTGAGATGACAAACGCGCCGCTGGATGTCGACGCTCTGATCGCCGAGGCCGATTAAAGGTCTGGACGTCTGACCTACCTCTCCCTAGGGTCTGGGCGACACTTCGGAGGGAAAAATGGCAACCGGAACCAATATCCGCACCTATTTCAACGGCAGCTGGCATCAGGGCGACGTGGCGATCATGCGCGCGGCCGATCATGGCAGCTGGCTTGGCACCACGGTGTTTGACGGTGCGCGGCTGTTTGAAGGGGTTGCGCCCGATCTTGATGCCCACTGCGCCCGTATCAACCGTTCGGCCAAGGCCCTGATGATCAACCCCACGGTCGGCGACGATCAGATGGTGGAATTGGTCAAAGAGGGGCTTGAAGGTTTTGCCAAAGGTTCAGCCGTCTATATCCGGCCCATGTACTGGGCGCTGGATGGCGGCGATCTGGGCATTGTGCCGAAACCGGGTGCGACCGGTTTCGCGATCTGTCTTGAAGAAATTCCGATGGCCCCGGCTACCGCGGCAACAACCCTGACAACCACCCGCTTTCGCCGCCCGGTTCTGGAAGATGCCGTGGTCAATGCCAAGGCCGGTTGCCTTTATCCCAACAACGCCCGGATGCTGGCCGAAGCGCGCTCCAAGGGCTTTGGCAACGCGCTTGTCGCCGATGCGATGGGCAATGTCGCCGAAACAGCCTCGGCCAATATTTTTATGGTGCGCGACGGAGAGGTGTTCACACCCATCCCCAATGGCACTTTTCTGGCCGGGATCACACGGGCGCGCCATATCGCCAACCTCAGGGCCGACGGTGTGAAGGTTCACGAAACCGTTCTGGGGTTTGACGATTTTCATCAGGCGGATGAGGTATTTCTGTCCGGCAACATGTCAAAAGTAACGCCGGTCAGTGAATTTGACGGCACCCATTACCAGGCAGGGCCGGTCACAAAGCGCATCCGCGAGATGTATTGGGACTGGGCCCTGTCACAGCTATAAAATGGACCGAGCCACGGGCGCGGCGGCGCAGGAATTCGCGCTCTGCCATCTGTCATGCTGACGCAGGACCACGGGAAATGATTGCAAGCAAACCTATCTGCCATCATGATCGCGCCGATTGGGAGGTTCGACATGCGTAAATTTCTTGTCGTTTTGGATGACAGCCGCGAGTGCCTGAACGCGATGCGCTTTGCCGCGATGCGCGCGGCCCATACCGGTGGCGGCGTCGCGATCCTGTCGGTGATTCCGCCCGATGAATTCAACCATTGGATCGGTGTGGGCGATATCATGCGTGAAGAGGCCCGCGAGCGGATCAAGGCTCATTTCGAAGTCTACGCCAAATGGATGCGCGACAAACAGGGGGTGGAGCCCGAGCTGATCATCCGCGAGGGCGAACCGGTTCCCGAAATTCTCGCCCAGGTGCGCGACGACCCCGAAATCGGCATTCTGGTTCTGGGCGCGGGCACCGACAAGAAAGGGCCGGGGCCACTGGTGTCTCAGATGTCGCGCGCATCGGGCGAATTGCCCGTGCCTTTGACAATCGTTCCGGGCGATCTGTCCAAAGAGCAGCTTGAGGCGATAACCTAGAAACAGTGCCGCCCCTGCGGATATTTAGAATCTTTCTAAATAGTTGACTTACTGGCGCCCGAAGCGCATATAAATGGCCAGAGAGAGGGCTGACAAATGTTCATCCAAACCGAATCCACTCCGAACCCCGCAACGCTGAAATTCCTGCCCGGTCAGACTGTTCTGGGGGCGGGCACGGCGGATTTTCCCAATGCCGATGCTGCGGGCCAGTCGCCGCTGGCAGGCCGGATTTTCGCGGTCGATGGCGTAACGGGCGTTTTCTTTGGCGCCGATTTCGTGACCGTCACCAAGGGTGATGCGGTTCACTGGGACCATATCAAGCCCGCAATCCTTGGCGCGATCATGGAGCATTATCAATCCGGTCAACCGGTTATGGAGGGCGATCAGGAAAGCTCTGGCCATGCCGATCACGACGGCCCCGACGCCGCCATCGTCGGCCAGATCAAAGAGCTTCTGGACACCCG